>NZ_RAWR01000067.1:0-43526 GCF_003986945.1 Corallococcus sp. AB018
TGCGGGGACGGCGGGTGGCGGCGCGGCGGCCTCGGTCACCGTGGGTGCCTTGGGCTCGTCCTGCGTGGGCTCGAGCTCGACTTCGACGGAGAGGACCACCTCGGTGTCATCCGCGACGGGCGCGTTCGACAGGGCCAGCTCGGGCGGGAGCGCATCCGACAGGTCCACCGGGGCCCCGCCGGCCTCCAGCGGCTCCGGGGGCACGGGCCTGGGGCTGGTGGTTTCGGGCGAAACCTCTCGAGGGGTGATGAGGCTCGCCGGGGTGGATGGGGGCGCGGCGTCCTTCGGCTTCGCCCTGGAGGTGGCCGGCGTGCCCCTTCGCGCGTACAGGTCCGCGAGCATCTGCTGCACGCCCTGGTGGGACGGATCCAGTTCGAGGATCAGCTTGCTCGCGGCGATGGCGCGCGGGAGGAAGCCCTCCTTCGCGAAGCCCTCCGCCGCGGACTGGTACGCGGAGACGGCGCGGTCACGCTGACCGGCCTTGGACCACGCATCCCCCATGCGCAAGCGGCTCTGGTGATCCTTCGGCTCCGCCTGGCAGTAGTCCTCGTACAGCTCAGCGGCCTTGGCGAAGCGGCCCTTGCCGAAGGCCTCCGTCGCCTTGTCCTTGAGCGCGCGCGACTCCATTCACCGCGCCCCGCCAGCCGCCGTGCCTTCCTTCGTCATCGAGGCCCCCGCCGCGACGCGGACCTCGCGGAAGTAGTCGCCCTTCAGCGCGTCCAGCGGCTCGGCCTGCGCGCCGGTGTTCATCTTGCGCAGCGCAGTGGCCGCCGCGGCCCGGATCTCCGGCAGGTCGTGGTACAGGTCCCGCCCCACCACCTCCGCGGACTTCGCGTCGCCCATGACTCCCAGCGCCAGCAGCACGTCGCGCCGGGCCACGCTGTTGGAGTCGTCCAGCGCCTTGAGCAGCGTGGGCACCGCGTCCTTCGCGCCCATCCGCCCCAGGAGCTGCGCCGCGAGCGCCGCCTCCGCCCCACCCTCCTTCACCACGCCCTGCAACGCCTCAGACGCGGACGCCGGCGGCGGTCCCACGCGCGTCAGCGCATCCAGGACCACCAGCTTCTCGCTGCCCATCTTCGGCAGCGACGCCACCAGGGCGAGCTGCCCGGCCTCACCCTGCTCCGCCAGCGCCAGCGCCAGCGTCTTCTGCAGCTCGCGGTCGGGCTCCAGCAGCGCCGTGCGGGTCACCTCGATGCCTTCCGGCCCCACGGACGCGAGTCCTACCAGCGCCGCCGCGCGCAGCACCGGGCTCGCGTCGTCCGTGTAGCCCTTGAGGATCTCCAGCGCTCCGGGCGCCTTGAGCGCACCCAGCGCGGTGAGCAGCGTGGCCAGCGGCTGCAGCTTCGCGGGCTCCACGTCGTCGCTCAGCTCCGAGGGGACTCGCGGAGGCACCACCACGCGCCCGGCCTCCTTGGCGCGGGCCGCGTTGAGCGCCTGGAGCCGCTCGAAGAGCTGCGCGTGCTTGGACGACCGGTTGTCTTCCTTCGCCTTCGCCACCTCCGCACGCGGGGCCGACGGATCCAGGTCCGCGGCGTACTTCCGTGGCAGCGCCTGCGGGATCCAGTCCGCGCGCAGCGCCGCGAGCCCGGCGACCTCCTGCTCGTAGAGTTTCTGGATGACGGGCACCACGGAGGCATCGCCCACGTGCGTCACCGCCTCCACCGCGAGCGTGCGCAGCCCGACGTCCGGCTGGTTGAGCCACGGCGTCACCTTGGGCAGCAGCGCCTGCGCCGCCGGGCCCAGGCCCGTCACCGCCTGGAGCCCTGAAGCCGCGGAGGCGGGGCGCGACAGCCGGTCCGCGATGGGGTCCGCCGGGCAGCCGCCTCGCGAACGCATGGCGCGGGCGGCGTCGAGGGCTTCGTCCCGGGCGCCGTCGAGCGCGATGGCGCACAGCGCGGCGTCCGTCGCGGGCGTGCGCGGGAAGGTCAGGATGGCGTCGGTGGCCAGCGGGCTCACCGCGCTCTTCTCCACCGCCACCGCCTGGAGCTTCGTCGCGGCCGTGGGATCCTGAAGCTTCATCAGCGCGCTGATGGCGGACTCACGAAGCTCCGGGAAGCTCTCGTCGAGGAGCAGCGCGATGGGGGCCACCGCGCGGGTGTCGCCCGCGTCACCCAGCCCGCGCACGGCGGCGGCGGCGAGGATGACCTGGCTGTCACGCACCATGGGGAGCAGCCGGTTCACCGCCTCCGGGCGGCCGCTCTTGCCCAGCTCCTCCGCGGCGCCCACGCGTTCCGGGAGCACGCCTTCGGTCAGGGCCAGGAGGTTGCGGTCCCAGAGGCCCTTGGATTCGGCGGCGACGACGGAGGCCATGGCGCCAGGGACGTTGGTGCTCTTGAGGGCCTGGACGATGACCTGGCGCGTGGCGCGACCCCGCCGTCCGTACTGGAGCGTGAGGTACGCCTTGGCCTTGTCGTTCTTCACCTTGGCGAGCGCCAGGGCGGCCTGGCCCTGCACGGCCTCGTCCGGATCCTCCAGGAGCTCTCCGAGCAGATCCACGACGCGCGGGTCCTGGCTCTCCCCGAGCGCGCTGGCGGCTTCACCGCGGACGAAGGCGGAGAGGTCCTTGGCGGCCCGGGTGAAGAGGACCAGGTCGTCCGCGTTGTTCTGCTCGGCCAGCTTCCTTACGGCGGCAGCGCGGGTTTCGGGACGGGGGTCCTGGATCTCCGCGAGGAGCTGATCCCGGTTGCCGTTGCACCCGACGAGGAGGGTCAGGGCGAGGAAGAGGGGTCGCACGCGGATTCGCATCGTTCTCCCGGAGCGGCGGACGCTGGAGGTAGGCGGCGGTTATATCAACGCCCTCCCGGGCCGCCCACCGACGGAGCGACCCAGGAGGAGGGGTGTTCTAGCGGGAGCGGCCACCACGAGGGGGCGGACGGCCTGCCCCTCCACGCTCGCCCGGGGGGGCCTTCCTCACGCCCGCGCGGACGATGCGCTCGCCAGTGCCGCTGGACGAGGACTCACCGCCGCCGCGAGACCGGCTGCCGGAGTCTTCACCCCGGGGCTTCCACTCGCGACGCTCGGGACGGTCTCCGCGAGCAGCACCGCCTGCACCGGCGGGCTTGCCGAAGCGGGCACCACCGCGAGGAGCACCGCCCTCCGCGCCGAAGCGGCCGGCGGGCTTGCCGAAGCTGCGGCCACGAGGAGCACCGCCCTCGGAACGACCCGCACCGGCGGGCTTGCCGAAGCTGCGGCCACGAGGAGCGCCGCCCTCTTCACGACCGAAACGACCCGCACCGGCGGGCTTGCCGAAGCTGCGGCCACGAGGAGCGCCGCCCTCTTCACGACCGAAACGGCCACCACCGGCCGGCTTGCCGAAGCTGCGGCCACGAGGAGCGCCGCCCTCGTCTCCGAAGGAGCGACCCCGCGGGGCGCGCTCGTCACCGCCACGGCCCGCACCGGCAGGCTTGCCGAAGCTGCGGCCGCGAGGAGCACCGCCCTCTGCACCGAAGCGGCCGGCGGGCTTGCCGAAGCTGCGGCCACGAGGAGCGCCGCCCTCGTCACCGAAGCTACGACCGCGAGGGGCACCGCCCTCGGAACGACCCGCACCGGCAGGCTTGCCGAAGCTGCGACCACGAGGAGCGCCGCCCTCTGCACCGAAGCGGCCGGCGGGCTTGCCGAAGCTGCGACCACGAGGAGCTTCGTCACCACCCCGACCCGCACCGGCCGGCTTGCCGAAGCTGCGGCCGCGAGGCGCGCCGCCCTCGTCACCGAAACGGCCAGCAGGCTTGCCGAAGCTGCGGCCACGAGGAGCACCACCCTCGTCACCGAAGCGGCCCGCGGGCTTGCCGAAGCTGCGACCGCGAGGAGCTCCACCCTCGTCACCGAAACGGCCAGCAGGCTTGCCGAAGCTGCGGCCACGAGGAGCACCACCCTCGTCACCGAAGCGGCCCGCGGGCTTGCCGAAGCTGCGACCGCGAGGAGCTTCGTCACCGCCACGACCCGCACCGGCGGGCTTGCCGAAGCTGCGACCGCGAGGCGCGCCGCCCTCGTCACCGAAGCGACCCGCGGGCTTGCCGAAGCTGCGACCGCGAGGAGCTCCACCCTCGTCACCGAAGCTGCGACCGCGAGGGGCACCGCCCTCGGAACGGCCCGCACCGGCGGGCTTGCCGAAGCTGCGACCGCGCGGAGCACCGCCCTCATCACTGCCACGGCCCGCACCGGCCGGCTTGCCGAAGCTGCGACCGCGCGGAGCACCGCCCTCGTCACCACCGCGCGCCGGCTTGCCGAACCGGCTACCACCGCGCGGCGCATCACCCTCGGAACGACCCGCACCGGCCGGCTTGCCGAACCGCGCGGCGCCACGGGGGGCACGCTCACCCTCGGGCTTGCCGGTACGGCCCGCGCCTCGCGCGGCCTTGCCGTAGGTGGCTCCCTCGGCGACGTCCGACTCCGCCTCGTCACCGTCGTCGTCGAACGTCGGCACGTCATCCAGATCCGCGTCGTTGTCCGTCTCCAGCGTCGCCCCGCGCTTCGCGAACTTCGGCGGACGCGTGCCTCCGTCCTGCACGCCCTTCCACTCCTTGCGCTCCGGACGCGCCTCGCGAGTCTTGGGCCCCGTCGGAGCCTTCTTCGCCGCACGCTCCGTCTTGCGCGGCGCGGCCGGTGCGTCGTCGTCCATCGACAGCTCGATGTCGTCGTCCTCCGCCCCGCCGAAGCCCGGCGCCGAACGCCCGTGACGGCGCGGCGGCAGCTTCAGGTCCGAGGACGCCGGCTGCGCACGGCCTTCCGCCACCTCCGTGAGCTGCAGCACTTCCGCGACCTTCAGCGGCCGCAGCTCGCCAGGGCGCAGCCCTTCCACGCCCACGCCCGCGTAGTTCGGACGGAACAGGCGCACCACCGGGTGCCCCACCGCCGCGCACAGGCGCTTGATGAGGTGCGGACGACCTTCCGCCACGACGATCTTCAGCCAGGTGTTGCGCTCGGCCTTCTCGAAGATGTCCACGGACACCGGCGTGGCCATGCCGTCTTCCAGCCGCACGCCACCGCGCAGCTTCTCCAGCGTGGGGAAGTCCGGCACGCCCTTCACCTTCGCCAGGTACGTGCGCGGCACCTGGAAGCTCGGGTGCGTGAGCTTGTGCGCCAGCGCGCCGTCATCCGTGAAGAGCAGCGCCCCTTCGGCGTCGTAGTCCAGACGTCCCACGGGGAACAGGCGGCGGCCCGTCTCCTCCACATAGCTGGCCACCGTGGGCCGGCCCTGCGGATCCGACAGCGTCGTCACGACGCCCACGGGCTTGTACAGCAGGTAGTAGGACGACTCTTCCGGCGGCGTGACGAGCTTCCCATCCACGGTCACCAGGTCCACTCCGGGCTCCACCCGGCTGCCCAGCTCCGTCACCGTCTCGTTGTTCACTCCGACGCGACCGGAGGTGATGAGTTCTTCCGCGTGCCGGCGCGAAGCAACTCCCGCGCGAGCCAGGTACTTCTGCAAACGTTCCGCCGCCATTCCGTGCCTTCTTCCAGTTGCCGCCCATCACTCGGGCTTGGGGCCCTCGCTATCACCCTTCTCGGGCGAAGGGGGGCTTTCCAGGATGCTGGCGCTGACCTTCTGGCTCCGCTCCGCGGCCGCCATGGCCTCCTCCAGCTCCTCCAAGGCTGCCTCGCTGGCCGCCTCGTTCTTCTCCATCCGCTTCGTGAACCCCGGGTCCGACAGCGCCGCCACCGTCCCCGACGCCACCGGTACCGGCGGAGCCGCCTCCTTCTCCACGATTTCCCGGTGCTCCTGGGTCAACTCATGGAATTCCCGGAGCGTGGGCAGCGCGGAGAGGTCCTTCAGCGCGAAGAACTCCAGGAACTCGCGCGTGGTTCCATAAAGAATGGGGCGGCCGACTTCTTCCCGCTTGCCCAGGATTTTCACCAGCTTGCGGTCCATCAGCGCCTTGAGCACCGCGCCGCAGTCCACGCCGCGGATGTCCTCCAGCTCCGGCCGGGTGACGGGCTGGCGGTACGCGATGATGGCCAGCGTCTCCACCGCCGCGCGGGTGAGCCGCTGCGGTTTCACCCGGAGGTAGCGCCGGACGTACTCCGCGGAGTGGGGGTCCGTGCGGAACTGCCACCCGCCCGCCACCTCGTAGAGGACGACGCCGCTGATGCCCTCGCGGTGGATGCCGGAGAGCTGATCCAGCGCCTGGAGGATGGGATCCCTCGGGATGCCGGTGGCCTGGTAGAGCTCGTCCACGGACAGGGGGCGCTCGGCGACGAAGAGCACGCTCTCCAGCACCGTGCGGATGCGGTCCGGTGAGAGGTTGCGGCTCTTGGCGAGCAGCTTCTCGAAGGAGGACTGGAGGTCCGGGACGTTCTCGGTGTCGTCCGAGTCCTCCTCGATGGCGGCCGCCTCCACCCCGTCCAGCTCCGCGTCGTCCGGGCCAGGGCCGGTGACCGCGGCGATCTCCTCCTCGGAGAACTGTCCGGGGCCGCCGGGCGTGCCGGGGGCGGGCGTCTCGTCACCGTCGTCGGGACCGTTACCGGTAGTCACTCTCGTCGACCTCCGTGGGGATGAGCTTTTCCAGCGCGTCCCCGTTGGGCGTCACCTGGATGGGGCCCAGGGGCTCCTCCTGGAAGACCTTGATGAGGCGGCGCTTCACCATCTCCAGCATGGCGATGAAGGTGATGACCACCTCCTGGCGCGTGGCCGCCTCCGTGAACAGCGCCTCGAACACCACCTGCCCGTCCTTCTTCACGCGCTCCGCCAACCGGAGGATGGCCTCGGACAGGCTGACGCGCTCCAGCACCACCTCGTGCTGCACCTTGGGCGTCAGCCGCTCGAGCACCCGGTCGAGCGCCTCCACCAGCTTCAGGACGGAGATCTCCTGGAGCCCCACCTCGTCCTCGGGGATGGGGACCGCCTCCACGGGCACCTTCCGGGCGAACACGTCCCGGTCCAGGATGTCCTGCTTGGCCAGGTGCTCCGCGGCGTCCTTGTACTTCTGGTACTCCAACAGCCGGCGCACCAGCTCCGCGCGAGGGTCCTGCGCCTCCTCCACCGCCGCGAGCGCGTCCGCCCCTTCCGGCACCTGGGCCGCGTCCTGCCGGGGCAGGAGCATGCGGCTCTTGAGGTGGGCGAGCGTGGAGGCCATCACCAGGAACTCCCCGGCGATGTCCAGGTTCAGCTCCCGCATCCGCTCCAGGTACTCGAGGTACTTGCCGGTGATCAGCGCCAGCGGGATGTCGAAGATGTCAACCCGGTGCTCCTTGATGAGATGGAGCAGCAGGTCCAGGGGACCTTCGAAGTTGGGCAGAGCCACCCGGAAGGCGTCTCCGGGCGTGCGCGGCAATCCCTCCCCGTCGGGGTCCGGCGGGAGGTCGTCCGGCGGTGGGGGCTTGCGACCTTCGCTCACCGGCCGGCGTCCTTCTGGGGGGATGGGAACTTCGTCATGCGTAAGGGTCCGAATTTCCGGCCTTTACGCGCGCCGGGGGGACAGACCTCCTTAGCAATGCCTCCCAGGGGGGTCAAACATTTGAACAGGAACGGGCGTTCAGGGGATTCCCACTGCCCGCCTCACCTGGTCCATCAGGCGGGTGGCTTCCGCCCGGGCGCGGTTGGCGCCGTCCGCGAGGATGCGCTCCAGTTCCCCGGGGTCGTTGAGCAGCTCCTGCCGGCGCTGGCGGGCGGGGCCGAAGGTGACGTGGAAGGCCTCCAGGAGCTTCTTCTTGAAGTCGCCGTAGCCCTTGCCGCCGGCCTTCCAGGACGCGTCCACGTCGGAGAACTCGCCGGGCGGGAGCATCAGCTTGAGGAGGTCATACAGCGGCGCGTCCACGGTGGGCTTGGGCGCGTCCACGGGCGTGGAGTCCGTCTTGATGGACATGATGCGCTTCTTGATGTCCTTCTCCTCGCCGAACAGCTCCAGCGTGTTGCCGTAGGACTTGGACATCTTCTGTCCATCGATGCCGGGCACGGTGGCGGCGTTCTCCTGCACGAAGGCGGCAGGAAGCTTGAGGATGCCGGGCGCGTGGCCCCGCTCCTTCCCTTCCGGATCCGCCGGGTCGTAGCCGGGGACGTACTGGGTGTTGAACTTCACGGCCCAGTCGCGTGCGAACTCGATGTGTTGGATCTGATCCTTGCCCACCGGCACCTGATCCGCGCTGTAGAGCAGGATGTCCGCGGACATGAGGACGGGGTACGCGTAGAGGCCGAAGTCCGCGCTGATGCCGCGGGCGACCTTGTCCTTGTAGCTGTGGGCGCGCTCCAGGTGGGCCTGGGGCACCACGGTGCCGAGGATCCAGTTGAGCTCCAGGACCTCCTTCACGTCGCTCTGGCGGAAGAGGATGGCCTTCTTCGGATCCAGGCCCAGCGACAGGTACGTGAGCGCCGCGTCGCGCGTCAGCTCCAGCGCGAGCTTCGGGTCCCGGACGGTGGTGAGCGCGTGGTAGTTGGCGATGAAGTAGTAGGCCTCGCCCTGGTCCTGGAGCTGCACGAACTGCCGCATCGCCCCGTAATAGTTGCCGATGTGCAGCTTTCCGGACGACTGGACGCCTGAGAGAATCCGCATCGCGATTCGTGCTCCCAATGACGGGTGGAGGACACGGCTCGTTCGCACACCCGCCGTCATGCTGCAACCTTCCGTTGGGACAGGTGAGCCCTTCCAATGCCTGACACTCGCGCGCCCGGCATTTCTGGAACATTTCGTCCAGGCAGGAAAAGACCAGCAGTTTCAGGGGGTTGAGAGGGCTCAAGTCTCCCAGGTACCCTGGCGGCCGGCGCAGCATGCGACGTGCCTTGGAGGGCGCCCACGGATGGAAGCGTTCACAGGAAACCTGGCCAGCTACCGGCTCCAGTTGGTGTTGCCCCCGCTGTTCGCGACGCCTGGAGTGGAGGGAACGCTGCGGGTGGAGCGGGGCGCGGTGCGCCGGGAGTTCTACCTGCGGGACGGTCACCTGGTGGGGGTGGCCTCCACGGATCCGAGGGAGCACCTGGCGCAGGTGCTGGTGAACCTGCGCATCCTGGACGCGCCCCGGGCGGCGGCGGCGTTCGAGGCAGCGGAAGGCGCGAACCTGCCCTACGGCACGTTCCTGGTGCAGCGCTGCTTCGTGGAGCTGTCGCAGCTGACGGAGGCCATGGAGCACAAGGCGCGCGAGGCGCTGTTCGACTGCTACGCCTGGGAGTCGGGCGAGGTGGAGTTCACGCCGGGGCTGCCCCTGTCCGGGCGGGCGGTGGGCCTGCGGCTGCCATTGAGCACGCTGCACCGGGACGCGGTGGCGAGGGTGCAGGAGTGGGCGCAGTTCCGGGACATCTTCCCGCGCCTGGACACCACGTTCCGGGTGTTCCGCGAGTTCGCGGTGGAGACGTTCTCCGAGGAGGAGGACGTGCTCCTGGATCTGGCGGCCGGAGGCGCGACGTTGGGCGAACTGCTGGCGAGCGCGAGGGAGGCCCCGTTGTTCGCGGCGCGCTGGGTGCTGCACCTGTACCGGCGGGGAGCGCTGGCGCCGCACCGAGCGACGGGCCTCACGGTGGGCGAGTCCACGGAGTTCACGGAGCTGCTGGCGCTGGTGCGCGCGTTCCTGTCGTCGCGCAAGTACGACCTGGCGGTGGCGTTGGCGGCACAGGTGCTGGAGCGGGGGCCGGTGCCGGAGGCGCACGCGCTGTACCGCGAGGCGGAGGTGGGGCTGACGCTGGCGTTGAGTGACGCGCTGTTCGCGTTGGACGGGAGGCTGGTGTTCGAGCCCATTCCCCGCCCTGCCCCGGCGGATCTGACGGCGGACGACCTGTATCTCTATTCCAAGCTGAGGGGCAGCCGGAGCATCCGTCAGGCGCTGCGCACGGCGGCGATGGGCGAGCTGGCCGCGTCACGGTCCGTGGAGCGGCTGAGGGCCGCGGGATTGATCCGCGTGGCCCCGGTGGCGCCTGGTACGCCGGAGCCGGCACCGAGGCGGACGACGACGGATCCCTACGGTTTGAATCTGGGGGACCTGGGCGGAAACTGAGGCCATGCGCTTCCGACCGTTCCTGAAGATGTCCTCCGCGGGTGATGCACGGGGGCAGGCCAGTCCTTCCGGGAGCTGGGTGGCACTGGAGAAGCTCCATGGCGCGCAGCTCGTCCTGGGCGTGCAGGACGGGGCGGTGCACTTTGGCAAGCGCAAGGCCTGGCTCGAGGAGGGGGATTCCTTCTTTGGATGGCAGCTGTTGCGCCTGTCCTTGAGCAACGCGGCGCTGGAGGCGGTCCGGACGCTGGGGCTCACTGACGCGCGCGTCTACCTGTACGGAGAGCTGCTGGGAGGCCGCTATCCCCACCCGGAGGTCCCGGCCGTGCCTGGAATGATGCCGGTCCAGACGGGCATCTGGTACGCGCCGGGCCTTCACTGGGTGCTGTTCGATATCCTCGTGGCCCGGTCGGACGAGGACGAAGGCGTGATGCTCTCGCATCGCGACGTGGAGAGGGCCGCGAGGGCCGCCGGGGTGCTCGTCCCTCCCCTCGTGGCGCGAGGAACCCGGGCGCAGATGGAAGCCGCGCCCACGCGAGCGCTGACGCGGCTCCCGTCGATGCTGGGCCTGCCGCCGTTGGCCGACAACCATGCGGAGGGGCTCGTCATCAAGAGTGAGCAGCCCGTGGCACCAGGGCAGCGCGTCGCCTTCAAGCGGAAGATCGAGGAGTTCAACGAGGCCCGCTTCGACGAGAGCACGGCCTGGGATGCCCACCAGCGGTTGTCCATCACCGAGCTTCTGGATTGGTCCTCACGGCTGGTGAATCCCGCGCGGATCTCCAGTGCCCTATCGAAGTGCGGGCGTGACGATGCCGAGGCCGTGTTGAGCGAGGTGGAGCTGGATGTCCGGGTGGACCTGGAGCTGGCCTTCCCGACCGCGTGTCAGGCCCTGGATCCGGCGAGCGAGGAGCGGCTGTCCGCCCATGTTCGTGAACTTGCCCGGCCGCTCATCCGGGAGGCCGTGGATGTCGCGTTGAAGTCCGAATGACGCTCCGCCAACGAACGTCCCCGCTCGCATCGGGCCTCAAGCCGCACGACCAGGTACGCGCCCTGCTCGCGCGTGGCTGTCGTCGGCAGGCCCGGGCATGTGCCGAGCAGCTCGTGGAGCGAGGTAATGATCCGCTCGCCACGGCGCTGCTCGCGGACGCGCACTTCGCGCTGCGAAGTTTCGACACGGCGTCGCGACTCTATGCGCAGTGGTTTGACGGAAACAGCCGGTTGGACGCGGCCCGCGTGTTGCGCCACTACATCACGCCCCTGCTCCAGCAGGACTTTGGCGAGGGACACCGTCAAGTGCGGCGGGCCTCCATGCGCGCCGCCGAGGCCTCACGGCTCTCCGAGCCCGAGGCACGAAAGGCGGGCCTTCGCGAAGCCCTCCAGTTGGATCCACTCTGTGGAGACGCGTGGACGCACTACGCGCCGCTCGTCGCGGAAGAAAATCCGGAGCAGTGCGCGAACGAGTGGGTGGCTGCGGTCTCCCTCGCGGGACACCTGGACGTGCGCCACCACATCCAGGCGCTGGCTTTGCTTTCGCGGGACTCCAGTGAGACGGCCGCGGTGCTCCGGCTCGCGGTCCTCCGGCTCACACTGGACCGGTATGGAGAGCGCTTCTTCGAGGAACTCCAGCGCCAGGATCCGGGTGCCAGCATCGGGGGCTCGGCCAGCTACCTTCAGTATCTGCGCAACACGGTGGACGCCGCACGGCAGGTCTTCCTGGATGCGGACCAGGAGCCCGTTCCCCACGCGGCCGGAACCTGATCAGGGGAACTCGAGCGTGCCTTCGCGCCAGGCCTTGAGCGCGTACTTTGCAGGGGTCCTGTTGGGCCCCGGCCGAGCCGCGAGCCAAAGAAGGACGGGCTCGCCATACTCGGGTGCGAACTCCAGGGCATGTGTCGCGACGAAGGACCGGATGATCTCGTCCTTGCTTTGCAACAAGGGAAGGAGCAACGAGGTGGCTGCCCGGTTTCGAAGCTCGCGATACGCCCCCGTTACCTTGTCCTGGGCGCGATTGGCGGACCGCGAGTCCGCAGCCTCCAGCGCTTGTTCGTAGGCGATGGAGCCCTCCGCGTACCAATGGACGAGTTCCTCGATGCTGGCCTTCTGGAACTTGCGGGCACTCATGGGCTGACGATCAGGGGAAGTTGAGCGTGCCCTCGCGCCAGGCTTTGAGTGCGTATTCCGCAGCGAGCCCATTGCGCCCCGGACGCTTAGAGACCCAGAGCAGTACGGGTTCGCCGAACTCAGGAGCGAACTCCAGGGCATGGGCCGCAACGTTGGTTCGGACAGTTTCGTTCTCGTTCTGGAGAAGGGGAAGGAGCTGGGACGTCGCATCACGGCTCCGAAGCTCTCTGTATGCTCCAGAGATCTTGTCGGCGGCGCGATTGGCTGACCGCGAGTCCGCAGCCTCCAGGGCCTTCCCGTATGCGACCGACCCCTCCGCGTACCACTGGACGAGCTCTTCGTTGCTGGCCTTCTGGAACTTGCGGGTACTCAAGGGACAGCTCCAAAGCGAATGAGGGTCTTCATGCCGAAGTCTCGTTGAGCCTGGAAGGACTGGCCGCTCAACCATTGCCGAATCGTCTGCACTCCCGTAAGAGCGACTTCCTTCGATGAATAGTACGCGCTGATCCGCTGGTGGACGGCTTCGTCGATCGCGATCACGTTATCGGTGTTGTGCAGGGACTGGGGGCCGAACCGCCGCACGTTGCCGTCCGTCTGCTCGACGATGTGGTGCCACTGCTTTCCTGGCCCTGCGGGTCCTCGGGCCCGCTTGAGGCTGCTGAATGAGTTCCAGGAACGCGCCCCGCTTGGCGTGGTGCTGACCGGAGGCTTCGCCGCCATGGCAACCACCGTGGACGGAAGCGAGAGCGTGATGACGCCGCCCGAGACGGACACGGCCCTCACCTGCTCAAGGCCCGCGACGTTGACGCCAACGCGTGAGGCCACCGCCGCGCCTCCCGGGAAGTTCGGCAGCGTCGCAAGCCGGGCCGCCAGCAACGACGCGCCGCCGGTCAGGCCATGGCTCACCGCGACCGTGACCGCGAGGACCAGGACTCGCGCGATAGATGGACCGACCCGGGTGGCGAAGCGCTGGCCGGATGCATCCAGTTCCTTCCAGGTGGTGGCCCCGTCCGTCGCGAGCTTCAGGTCCTGGCTCGCCTCAATCAGCTCCAGGAACGTCTCCGCGCCCAGGTAGACCAGGAGCAGGGCCGAGATGACCGCGGCCGCCTTTGTGAAGGCAGGCTCAGGATTGGCGGCCAGCGCCGCCCAGGTCACGAGTCCGGTGGCAATCATCGAGTAGAAGAGCTGGGGCGCCAGGGTGTCCTCCACGGCCCTGGAGATGCTCTCCTTGAGTGGGTCGAGTGACAGCGCCAGCGCCACGCCGAACTTGTCCCAGTCACTCAGCCCCATCACGTCTTCGAGCAACGAGATGCAGTCGCCCCTACGAAGCCCCGGCTCGCAGAAGCCCCCGAAGGCACGGTCCGACACCTGCGACCCTCGGGAGTAGGACGCGCGGACCCATTCCCCCGGCCGTGAAGCCCGGAGGCGCAGGGGTGTCACCAGAACCAGCTCGGTCAGCGCCTCTTCAAAGGCCTCCTCCCCCACTGTCACGGCCCGGACGGGAGAAGGCGGGCTGTACTCGATGGGGGCGCCCTCGCCGGTATCCAGCCTCACCCTGCCCCTTGAGGCAGCACACGCACTGAGCAAGGCGAGGATCAGGACAGCGAGCTGGACTCGAAAGGCCATGGACCCCTCCGGGTCCACTCCCTAGCGTGTGGCTCGACCCGAGGGGAAGAGCCTGGGCGGGATCCGAGCGCCAGGTCCGAAGGCGGAGCCTGCGGTTTCCTAAACCGCAGGCCATGGGTACGCGTCATGAGATCCCACAGCGAAGGCGCGGTTGGAGCAATCAGCCCGTGAGCGGATCACCCTCGTGGAGGTGCTCGAACGGACGGCACCCTTCCCTGTCTTTGTCGCCACCCTGCTCACGGCACGCAGAAGCATGCTCGCGATGCGGGTCGCCGCGTCCACCCGGCCGCTCCACCTCCGCACCTCCCAGGGCGGAAGCTGAAAATCCGGGACGCACTCAGGGGAACTTGAGCGTGCCCTCGCGCCAGGCCTTGAGGACGTACTCTGCACGGAACCCGAGGAGCCCGGGACGCTTGGCGAGCCAGAGCAAAGTCGGCTCGCCAAGCTCGGGGGCGAATTCCAGGACATGGGCCGCGACGTGCATCCGGAGGGTTTCGTCCTCGCTCTTGAGCAGCGGGATGAGCTGGGACGTCGCACCACGGCTCCGGAGCTCCTGGTAGGCTCCCACGAGCTTGTCGTTGGCGCGGTTTGCTGCCCGCGAGTCGGCGGCCTCCAGGGCCTTCCCGTATGCGACCGACCCCTCCGCGTACCACTGGACGAGTTCTTCGATGCTGGCCTTCTGAAATTTGCGGGCACTCATGGGGCGACGCCATAGCGCATGAGGATCATCATCCCGAAGTCCCGTTGGGCCTGGAAGGATTGACCGCTCAACCATTGCCGCACAGTCGTTTGTACTCCCGTGGTGAAGGGATCCTTCGATGAATAGTACCTGCTGATTTGTTGGTGGACGGATTCGTCGAGGGCGATCACGTTATCGGTGTTGTGCAGGGACTGGGGGCCGAACCGCCGCACGTTGCCGTCCGTCTGCTCGACGATGTGGTGCCACTGCTTTCCTGGCCCTGCGGGTCCTCGGGCCCGCTTGAGGCCGCTGAAGGAGTTCCAGGAACGCGCCCCGCCTGGCGTGGTGCTGGCCGGAGGCTTCGCCGCCATGGCGACGGCCGTGGACGGCAGAGCGAGCGTGATGACGCCGCCCGAGACGGACACCGCCCTCACCTGATCAAGGCTCGCGACGTTGACGCCAACACGTGAGGCCCCTGCCGCGCCTCCCGGGAAGTTCGGCAGCGGCGCAACCCGGGCCGCCAGCAACGACGCGCCACCGGTCATGCCATGGCTCACAGCGACCGTGACCGCGAGGACCAGGACTCGCGCGATGGATGGCCCTACCCGGGCCGCGAAGCGCTGGCCGGATGCATCCAGTTCCTTCCAGGTGGTGGCCCCGTCCGTCGCGAGCTTCAGGTCCTGGCTTGCTTCAATCAGTTCCAGGAACGTCTCCGCGCCCAGGTAGATCAGCAGCAGCGCCGAGATGACCGCGGCGGCCTTGGTGAAGGCCGGTTCGGGATTCGCGGCCAGCGCCGCCCAGGTCACGAGTCCGGTGGCAATCATCGAGTAGAAGAGCTGGGGCGCCAGGGTCTCCTCAACGGCCCTGGAGATGCTCTCCTTGAGTGGGTCCAGGGACAGCGCGAGCGCCACGCCGAACTTGTCCCAGTCGCTCAGCCCCATCACGTCTTCGAGCAGCGAGATGCAGTCGCCCCTACGAAGTCCCGGCTCGCAGTAGCCCCCGAAGGCACGGTCCGACGCCTGCGGCCCTCGGGAGAAGGACGCGCGGACCCATTCCACTGACCGCGAAGCCCGGAGGTGCAGGGGTGTCACCAGAACCAGCTCGGTCAGCGCCTTCTCGAAGGCACCCTGCCCCACGGTCACGGCCTGGATGGGAGAAGGCGGGCTGTACTCGATGGGTGCACCTTCGCCGGTATCCAGCCGCACCCTGCCCCTTGGGGTGGCACACGCACTGAGCAAGGCGAGGATCAGGACAGCGATCTGGACTCGAAAGGCCATGGACCCCTCCGGGTCCACTCCCTAGCGTGTGGCTCGACCCGAGGGGAAGCCCGGTGGGTATTTGAAGAAGGGAGCGCGCGGATGGACCCAGCAGCCCGTGAGCGGATCACCCTCGTTGAGGTGCTTGAACGGACGGCGCCCTTCCCTGTCTTCAACGCCACCCTTCAGGCCGCGGTGCAGCGTCTGGAGACCGAAGGCGTGAGCAGCCTGCTCAGCATCCAATTTCACGCCCGGCCCGACGACACGGAGGTCGGCGCGGTCATCGCGTTCGCGGACTCGCGCCAGGTCATGGAACACATCCGGAGGATCTCCGGGTGGCCGGAGTTCAAAGCGCTCCTCGGCGTCGCGAAGCCTGTGGACGTGCGCGTCTACGGGCGGCTCGGCGAGGAGGCGCAGGCCTGGCTCCGGACCATGAACGTCGTGAGCAAGGTCTTCGAAAGTCCCGTGGCGGGCTTCGTCCGGTGAGCCGGCCACCGGTCGCCATCAGCTCGCGGCGCGCAGGGGCACGTTCGCGGTCCGGGTCGCCACATCCACCCGTCCGAGCCATGCGCTCAAACGCTCGCGCCGCTCGACCTCCGCGCCCTGCCAGGGCGTGAGCGGCGTCCGCAGACTGTGCAGCTGCGCGAACAGGGCCAGGTCCGCCACGCTCAGCGCCCCTGACAACCAGAAGCCCTGCTCCGGCGCCCGCGCATCCAGCTGATCCAACAGCGCCCCGAACCGGCGCCAGCAGGCCTCCGGGCCCGCGCGCCAGACATCCCTCGCCACCAACCGCTCCACCTGCTTGCGCCGGATCAGCGTCGGAACCACCGCGCGCACCGGCGCCGGCATGAAGTGGAAGAACGTGGCGCGCGTCCGGGGCCAGTTGCGGTCATCCGCCCAGCGTGCCGCGACCAGGAAGCCATTGAGGGACGTGTCCGCCAGCTCCTCCCAGAGCAGCGCCTCTGGCGACGCGTCGATGCGGCCCGGCGCCAGCTGCTGGATGCGCGCGAGGATGGCCGTGGAGTCCGGCACCGCCTCCGCTCCCACCAGCAACACCGGCACCTGTCCCGTGGGATTGTGCGCGCGGTGCGAGGCCGGGTTGTCCGCGCAGCCTCGCGCGTAGGGCAGCCCCGCGTACTTCAGGGCCCGGTGGGCCTTCAGGCAGAACGGCGAGTAGCTCTCGACGCCAGGCAGGCCGGTGTCGGCCAGCTCCAGCAGGGTCAGGGGTGGCAAGGCGTTCGGGGTCATGAAGCCACGCTATGCCTCCGCTGTGACAGCCGTCTGTCAGGATAGTGAGAAGGCGGCCCGGCTCAGTCCTCCCGGAGGATGTCTGCCCACTTCAGGGTGGAGATCTCCTCCTGGAACGGAGCGAGCATGAGCTTCCGGTAGTCCATCACCACCTGGGTCATCTTCGTTTCGAGGAACGTCCGGACCTCTTCACGGATCCTGAAGTAGTCGTCGATCCCCTTCAGTGCTTCCCGGATGTCCGCCATCTCGTCCCCGGTGTAGCCGTTGGTGAACTCCTCGCGGGTCCGCACGCGCATGAGGAAGTGCGTGAGCTCGTCCGCGACGACCGGGGGGATGAACTCGTGGTGCATGGCGATGAAGGCGGCGATCTCGTTCTTCGTGCCGCCCAGGAAGTTGACGTTCTTCGGATCCAGCGAGGCGCCGCTCAGGGTGTTGCAGTACGCCCGCATCACGTCCTTGAGCGCCGCCAACTGGCGCACGTCCGCGACGGATTGAATCTGATAGTTCGTCAGGGGCTTCAGCTTGCTCCCGAGATTTCCCTGGGGCGAGACCAGCATGAAGGAAGCCGCGCCCAGGACGTCGATGCGGCATCGCTCCGAGAACCTCTTCCGCAGCCCGATGGCGGCCTCCTTCACGGCGTTCTCGCGGTGCGACAGGCTCCGGAAGAGCCAGCCTTCGTCGCAGATGAGCTCCAGCTCTGACTCGTCGACCCCCCGGCCCTTCTGCTTGAGGAGGTCGCTGCTGACCAGCAGCTTCGCCACCCCCGAAGGGCTGTCATTCACCTCCTGGCCGATGCAGTAGACGTAGATGTCGACGTCCTGGATGTCCGTGACGAGCGTCTTCTTCTTCGTGATGACCTCGTTCTCGCCCTTGCCCGCCTTCTCATCCTCCAGCGAGTAGGCCTGCACGCGGAGCTGCGTGCTGCTAGAGCTTGCGACCTCCGCCAGGCTCACCCCCTTCTTGAACTCCGACGTGACGGACTGGTTCACGTAGGTCCCACTCTTGGCGAGCCTGGGCGCGTGCACGAGCAGGGAGTTGGCTAGGATGTTCACGCCGGACCGCACCAGCCAGTGCACCTCATGGCCATAGCGGATGGCCTGTTCGACCGCGTCGATCGCCGCGTTCCCGCCCTGGACGACGATCCGCTTGCGCTTCTTCCCGTTCACCACGAGGAAGCGCATGAGCTGATCCATGTCCATGATCCGCCGGTCCCGCTCCCACCCCTTGGGGACCTTGATGCCGTTGGCCTCCGTGGGCTTGAGGTAGCTCCCGTTGCCCGTCATCAGGAGCAGCTCGCGGGCCTTGATGGGGTCACGCACCTTCTCGGACTTCATCGGCGTGAAGGTGATCTCGAAGTGCGCCTTGTCCTCGTCGATGTTCGGCTTCCACTCGATCTTCGTCACGTTGCCCCAGACACGGGTCAGGCCCCGGTTCATGGCGCGGCCGATGACGTTCAACCACTCGTCCTTGAAGCTCTCGCGGGTCGTGTAGCCCTGGGACTGCTCGAACAGGACATCCTCTCCGTCGACGGGGTCACTCGTGTTGAAGACCCGCTCCCACTCTTCCTTCACCTTGCTCCGGGACTGGGTGTTCTTGAAGGAAGAGAGCGGCCGGGTGCTGATGACCTGGCGGGTGTGATTGACGACGTAGTTGCCGCCTCGCCCCGTGTACCGGTCGTTCTTGCCGATGTGCCACGGATTGCTCATGCCGATGAGCACCGTGTTCTTGAGCACGGCGCGCTCGGACGTGAGGTCCAGGAGCGACTTGTCCTCCGGGGCCTTCTGCATGTCGATGTCCTTGTCACCGACGAACAGCAGGTGCTTCAGCGCCTTCCTGCGAGCCTCCTCGTTCTTGATCTTCCCGAACTGCTTCTTGAACTGCTCCCGGACGTCCGACGTGAGGTCGGACCCCATGCGCGCATCGAGGTAATACATGGCACCGCCACCGGCGCCGATGATGGCCTTGTCGAAGATGGACATGGGGTCCTCCCGGAGGTCACGGGCCTACTGGCCGTTGTACTTGAGGTCGCGCGGGTTCACGGGCTGCGTGCCACGGAGCAGGTCGACGGCCTCGAAGGCCTTCATGCCGCTGTTGCCCTGCGTCGCCGCCTGCCACGCGGGCAGCGACTTGAAGGCGAACACCATGTCGAAGTCCATGGGCACCGTCCCGGGATCCAGCGGCACGTTGCCCGGGTTGTCCTGGAACCACTTCATCCAGGCCGCGGAACCGGGCTGCTCGAGGACCAGCGCGTCGCCCACGACCGTCGGCGGCATCGTGGTGGTGGGCAGCAGGAACGTCTTCATGGGCCACTCCGCCACGCTGTGGCAGCTCATGCACGACGAGGCCTGCACGGCCGGCACGATCTGCCCGTTGATGGAGGCTGGTGCCACCACCGCGCCGTCGTTCGGGCCGGACAGACGGCCACCCCACCCCAGCGTCGCCGTGGAGTACGCGGGCGCCGCGGGGTTGATGACCGTCTCCTGCAGCGGCGTGCCCGGGTTCAGCGTGGAGTTGACGTTGGGATCATCCCCCCACATCGCGCCCAGGGGGATCATCTTGTCCCAGGGGCTGCCGGGCACTCGCATGTCGTAGACGAGCGTGGAGAACACCCAGCCCGTCTTGGGCGCCGTCTTGGTGTCCTTGACGATGATGTCGAACTGCATGATCGACGCGTTCATCGTCACCGGCTTCGCGCCCGTGGGCCCGTTGGGCGGCGGCACGTAGACGGGCCACAGCGACGCGCCCTGCATCACCGGCCAGTCCTTCGCCAGCGCGCTGGTCAACGCCACCTTGATGACAATGGACCCTTCCGGGAACTGCGCGGACGTGTTGGTGAGCGTGGGGCTCATGGCCGTCTTGCCCCACACCTGCCCCAGCGCGGACGCCGCCACCTTGTCGTAGTAGGTGAGCACGTACGTCGTCATGTCGACCTTGAGGCCGGACGCGGCGAAGGTGGCCGCGGGGAACTCGGAGCCCACGTACGTGCCGTGGATGCTCTCGCGGATGGAGGCGAGCCACGGCTCGTTGTACCAACCCTCCTTCGCCGCATCCCACCGGGGATAGTTGTAGAGCAGCGTCTGCATGGACGGCGCGATGTAGGCCTTCAGCGCGTTGACGTACGCGAGCGCGTTCGCCTTGGAGATGGGCTGCCCCCTGAGCGCGGCGATCCACGGCGGATTGGCGGGCGGCGCCACGGGCGTTTGCGGATAGTCGTGGCTCAGGCTGAACATCGGGCCCGAGTACTGCCAGGACGGCGGAATGCTGCCGTTGCTGTCCGCGAAGGGGTTGGCGTTCACGGAGTTGCGCTCGAACGCCTCGCGAGCCGCGGCGAACGGCGTGCGGGCCTTCGCGGGCTCCGCGGGCGCGGTGGCGGAGACCGGCACCACGTTGGCGGTGGGCGCCTTCTTGGGCGGAGACTTTGATTCCGCCGCGTCGGCCTCCGGCACCTTGCAGCCGGAGAGGGACAGCGCCACGCAGCCGGTAAGGCTCAGGACGCCTGACATCAGGGATTGGCGAGAACGCTTCATGGACGAGCAGACCTTCGTGGGCCACACCGCGCCCGAGTGGGGTGGTACGCGAGACCGTGCGACAGGGCGGCGGACCCGCTGTCCGCCGCGTCCGCCCTGCACTGCACACGGCGATCCACTGCCCAGGAATGCGTCGTTTCCTCTGCGAGCCGGCTTCGGCGGCACGCCCACCCGCTCGAAGCGCGTCTTCACCGCAAGCGATTGCGTTCGCGCGCGACGCACGCCCCGCCCCCCTCCCCGCGGTCCAGGGTCCCCCTCACCCCGTGAAGGATGACGGCTCGACTCCCGGCGTCACGGTGCGGATGGACGCTTGCGCGCGGAGGGCTTGGGCTTGAACGCGTCGCTGCGCGGGTGGAACTCGTCGTACACCTTGCGCAGCCGGGCGCCGTTGACGTGCGTGTAGATCTGCGTCGTCGCCAGGTCCGCGTGGCCCAGCATCTGCTGCACCGCGCGCAGGTCCGCGCCGCGCTCCACCAGGTGCGTGGCGAACGAGTGGCGCAGCTTGTGTGGCGACAGCGGCTTCAGGATGCCGGCCTTCAGCGCGTAGCGCTTGAGCAGCTTCCAGAAGCCCTGCCGCGTGAAGCCTTGCCCGCGCGGCGTGACGAACAGCGCGTCCGCCTGGCGCTTGCCCAGGAACTCCGGCCGCGAATGGGCCAGGTACTCCTGGACCTTCTCAATCGCCACGCGCCCCAGCGGGACGATGCGCTCCTTGGAGCCCTTGCCCCGGGTGACGAGGTAGCCGGACGTGAGCTGCACGTTGTTGAGCTCCAGCGTGCACAGCTCCGTCACGCGCAGGCCGGTGGCGTAGAGCACCTCCAGCATGGCCTTGTCGCGCAGGCCGGTGACGGTGCGCTCGTCGGGCGCGGCGAGCAGCTGCTCCACCTCCTCCAGCGTGAGGAACACGGGCAGCTTCCGGGGCGACTTCGGCGTGTCCACGTCCTCCGTGGGGTCCTTGTCCGCCAGCCGCTCCGCCACGAGGAAGCGGTGGAAGACGCGCAGCGCGGCCAGATGGCGCGCCTGGCTGCGGCGCCCCAGGCCCCGCTTGCCCAGCGTCACCAGGTGCGCGAGCACGTCCTCCTGTTTGACGCGCGCCACGTCGTCCTTGCCGCGCGAGCGCAGGTCCTCGAAGTACACGGTGAGGTCCGCCGCGTAGGCGTCCACCGTCTTGCCGGACAGGCCCCGCTCCGCGCGGATGAAGGCGATGAACGCGTCGAGCAGTCCTTCCATGGTCCCCGGAGGCTACCGGACGCGCCCCCGAGGGCAACTCCCTGACGGCCCCACCCGTCACGACGTTGCCTTCACCCCGGGAAGCGGTCCACCCTGCCGCTTCCCACACTCGAGGAGTGACGAAGATGCGTGCACAGGCATGGATGTGGATGGCGGTCCTCACGCTGGGCAGCGTGGGCACGACGGCCCTGGCGCAGACGCCCGCGCCCGTGGCGAAGGAGCAGAAGACCCGGACGGGCAAGGTGAAGAGCGTCAGCCCGTCCAGCATCCAGCTGGAGGGCACCACCGCGGATGCCCCACCGCTCACCTACGTGGTGGACACGACGAAGCCCCAGCTCACGCAGACCCTCCAGGGCATCCGGGCCGGGGACTCCGTGAAGCTGACCTACGCCCCCAACGACGTGGGCGCGAAGGTCGTCACGGACGTGCAGAAGCAGTAGCGCCCGGCGGCGCCCCCAGGCGCCTTCAGGCCTGGGGTTCCGCCGAGGCCTCCTGGGCGTGCGCGCGCTCCAGCGCCTCCACCACCCAGGGCCAGCCCACCAGGATGTTGCCCGGCGAGCGCAGGCACGCGTCCGCCACCGCCAGCACCTCCGCCGGCCGCGAGCGCACCGCCAGCGCCAGGTGACGGCTCAGGAACGGGTGCGGCAGGTAGCTCAGGTTGTGATGCCGCACCGGCACCCAGCGCAGCGTGGGCTTCCCCGTGAAGCGCTCCACCGCGTACGCCACCGCCTGCGCCAGCACCTCCAGCGCGTAGAACGGCAGCCGGAACGCGCACATCAGGAAGGCCACCAGCGCGCTCGCCGCCACCGCGCCCGCGAAGGACACCGTCGAGGCGCTGCTCCACACCAGCATGGGCACCAGGCTGGTGGCGATGGCCGCCACCTGCACGTTGCGCACGGAGGGACCGCGCCCGCTGGACAGGCCGCCAATGCTCCCCGCGGACAGGCCGGACACGATGCCCAGGCACAGGCCCACGGTCATCGCCGCCGCGCCTCCGTGCTCCGGACCGAAGGCACCGCCCGCCGTGGCGTGCAGCCCCGCCAGCATGGACACGCTCGCCAGCGAGCCCAGCAGCACGCCCGACGCGAGCCCCGACACCAGCGCCACCACCAGCCCCACCGCGCTGCACAGCCCGGCGGAGACCAGGTACACGCCCCGCATCGGCACGCCCATCAGCCGCAGCCCCAGCCCCGCGAGCACCGTGAGGAGGGGCGACAGCACGACGAGCAGCAGCAGCATCCGCGCCACGAAGGCCCCGGCGGCGCGGCCTCCTTCGGCCTGTTCGCGCCACAGCTGCCCGATGCGGCCCGCGGGCGAGCGGATGCCCGCTTCGCGCAGCCGGTAATGCAAATCAATGGGACGGAGCACCAACAGGCCCAGCAGCGCGAGCGCGCCCGGCACCCGCTCCGGTGAGTCGACGACAGGCGTTGCTGGTAGGTCCCCCTCAGCCAAGGCTTCCCCCTCTGGAATGGATTTCAGGACTCCAGACTACCCTTGCCTTGCCTCAGGATTTCAAGCGTATCGCCTATCAGTGAAACCACCGTGGACGGCTCGTTCAAAGTGACGCCTCCGTCAAGAATCAAATCCAGCCCGTGCCCCAGCGCCGTCTTGATATCCCGAGCGTCCGAAAGAACCGTACCGTCGGTATGGGTTGCCGACGTGGTGATGAGCGGGCGGCCGAGCGCTTTCGCCAGCTCGCGGGGCAAGGCAGCGTCCGGCACTCGCAGGCCCACCTGCTTCTGCTTCGTCATCATCACCTCTGGCACCAGGCGTGTGGCCTCCAGGATGAAGGTGAAGGCACCCGGGGTGAGCCCCTTCATGGCGCGGTAGGCGAAGTTGCTCACGTGCGCGTAGCGGGCCACGTCCGACAGGTCCGGACACAGCAGTGACAAGGGCTTCTTCTTGTCGCGGCCCTTGAGCTGGTACAGCCGCTCAATGGCTTTCTTTGCGTTCAAATCACAACCGATGCCGTAGTACGTGTCCGTGGGATAGGCGATGAGGCCGCCCTTCTCCAGCACCTCCACCGCGCGTGCGATGTGGCGGGGCGAGGGGTGTTCCACGTCCACCTCGAGGATGGGAGCGACGGCGGCGGGCATGACGGGAGGCTCCTGGAAGAGGCCACCCCCGGGGTGAGGGGGTGTGCCCCCACTATGCGCCGCCGCCCGCCTCCTCCGCACGGATTTCGCCACTGCCCATCAGCGCGCGCCGGGTGAGGACGGGCCCCACCAGTTCGTGCGCGGTGATCATCGCGATGATGAGCACCTCCACCTGCGGCCCGAAGGTCGGGAAGGTGCGCGACACCAGCGCCGCCAGGCCGAACGTCACGCCCGCCTGGGAGATGAGCCCCATCCACAGGTAGCGCTTGAGGCGCGGGTCCTCCGCGGGCGCGAACCTGCGGCACGCGCCCCAGATGGCCAGGCCGCGCAGCGCCACGAGCAGCAGCGCCGCCGGTCCCACCGTCACCAGCGTGTCCAGCCGCAGCCCCGCCCCCGCCGCGGCGAAGAAGAGCGCGAACACCGGCAGGCCCGCCTGGTTGATGGCGTGGTGGATGCGCCGGCCCTCGCGCTCGTCCAGGTTCGCGATGAGCGCTCCGGCCGCCAGCGACACCAAGAGCGGCGACAGGTGCAGCCGCGCCCCGCCTTCCGCCGCCGCGAACGACAGCCCCACGAGGAACAGCGGCAGCTCCCGGTTGACGCCTCGCATGTACAGGAGCATCGCCACGGCCAGCAGGCACCCGACCGCCACGGAGCCGAACAGCTCCCACCCCACCCCGCCCACCAGCGCGGGCAGATCCAGGCCGCTGCCGAACGTCGCGCGGGTGACGCCCGCCGCCAGGCCGAAGGCCACCATCACGAACAGGTCCCCGATGATGACCAGCGCCATCAGGAACTCCGTGAAGGAGCCGCGCGCGGACGTCTCCTGCACGATGGCGATGGTCACCGTGGGGGAGAACGACACCACCACCGTGGACATGAGCGCGCTCACCGCCAGCGCCTGCGGCACGCTCATGGGGGTCAGGAACGGCAGCACGGGCTTGAGCGCGAACGTCGCCGCGAAGCACACCGCGAACGTCAGCCCGCACACCGTCGCGCAGAGCAGCGCCACGCGCGCGCCCACCCGGCGGATGAGCCCCAGGTGCAGCTCCGTGCCCGCGACGAGCGCGATGAGGCTCACCGCCAGGCCCTTCACCAGCTCCAGGCCCTTCACGCCCGCGTTGGGGATGAAGCCCAGCGCGTACGGCCCCACCGCCACGCCCACCAGCAGGTAACCGGTGAGGCGCGGCAGGCCCATGCCCTTGGCCACCTTGCCCGCGAACAGGCCGCACAACAGCAGCGCGCCCGCCGCCAGCAGCACCGGCGTGCCCGCGTCCGCGCGCACCACCTGCGCCTGGGTGATGGCCGCCAAGAGCCCCATGAGCAGCAGCAACCGGAAGATGGACCCCTTCACGCCACCACCCCCGCGTCACCCTCGGGAGGTGTGTTGCGCGAAGTCGTGGCCCTGGGCTCCGCTGCCAGCACGTGCCGGAAGGCTCCGTGCGCGAGCATCTCGTTGACGACCGCGCCCACCGCCACCACGTCCAGCACGCGCTGAGACAGCGAGCCCGGCACCAGCATCACGTATTCGGCCACCAGGCACAGCGCCAGGCCGCCCTGGGAGATGAGCGCGTAGCCGAAGCGCGGCGGCAGGTCCAACACGCCCGCCGTGAGCCGCTGCGCGAAGCGTCCCCCCAGCACCTTGCCCAGGAAGCGCAGCCCCACGAACGCGGGCAACAGCGCCCAGGCGGACATGTCACGCGCGTGGATGTGGCTGCCCACCAGGAACACCAGCACCAGGTACGTGGGCCGCTCCACGCGCGAGAGCGCCCGCGCCACCCGCTCCGCCGTGCGCCCGCCCATCAGCGCCAGCGTCGCGCCGCACGCCACGCCCGCCAGCAGCGACGACAGCCGCAGGTACGCCGCCGCGCCGCCCACCAGCGCCACCATGCCCAGCGTCACCGTGGTCTGCTCCGCCAGGTCCTTCAGCGAATACGTGAGGAACGCCAGCAGCGCCCCGCACGCCACGCCCAGCAGCAGCGTCAGGCTCAGCAGGCCCAGCCCTTCCGCCGCGTTGCCGGTGACGCCCAGCACCAGGCCCAGCGCGAGCACGCCCAGGCCCACCGCGTCGTCCATCATCGTGAGCAGCGCCACGCCCAGACCGCGCGCGCGCTCCATCCGCCCGTTGCGGTAGCCCAGCACCGCGAAGTGGCCGGAGGACAGGCTCGCCGCCGCGCCCAGGAGCGCCGCCGCGCCCACCGCCATCAGGGGCCTGAGGCCCATGGACAACAGCAGCGGCACGGACAGCGGCAGCGCGACGAAGAGGAACGCCGTGCCCGCGTGCGCGACCGCCGCCGCGTACACGGGCCGAGGCAACAGCCGCAGCAGGCGAGGCTCCAGGTTGAGCCCCAGAAGCACGCCCCCCGTCCCCAGCCCCAGCGCCACCAGCGGGCGCAGGGACTCCAGGTTGCCCACGGTGAGCACGCCCAGGAGGGACGGGCCCAGGAGGGCCCCGAAGATGAGGAACATCAGGCCGCTGGCCGCCAGCTGTGCCAGCGCCGGGAAGCGGCCCGGAGCCAGGAGCGACCGGCTGGACGCGAGCAGCGACAACGCCGCGACGATGAGAAAGACGAGCAGCGCTTGCACGCAACGTGCTTACACCCGTGCGCCCCCGCGCGTCATCCACGCCGATGCGTGGGCGCCGCCAGGACAGGAAGGGCCACCAGGCGACCCATGGGTGGGTCGTCCGCGTCCATCTCCAACTGCACGCGCTGGAGCATGCGATCCAACTCCTCCTGCGGGAGCGCGGGCAGCACGCTCACCAGGACGATGCGGTCCTCATCCGCGCCCAGCGCGAGGCTGCGCAGCCCGGCGAACACCGGGACCTCCGCGGACAAAGCCGCGGCGGCGCTGCGCGCTCGGATGACCATCGGTTCCGGGATGCCAAACTCCCGGAGCCGGCGGATCGCCCGCTCAGTCGTCTCCACCTGTTCGAGGAACGTGATGACCAGGTACACGCGGCCGTCATACCGGAAGACCGCGCTTCCTGTCCCCCGTTACTCGTTGCCACCCGGCTGCGCGGGCTCTTCCGGCGGCTTCACCGGAGCGGAGGTGCCCTCGGCCGCGGGGGCATTCCCGCCGGCGGCCTGGCTCTCCATGGCGGCGCGGGCGGCGCGCTTGCCCTCTTCAATCAGCTTCTTGACCTTCTGCCCGCCCTTGCGGCCGATCTCCTCATAGAAGTTCGGCCCGCGGGTGGCCTTGACGCGGTCGCCACCCTTCTTGCCGATCTCCTCGTAGAACTTCGCGCCGCGCTCGGCCTTCACGGTCTCGCCGCCCTTGCGGCCGATCTCCTCGTAGAAGGAGCGTCCGCGCTCGGCCTTCACCGTCGCTCCACCCTTGCGGCCGATGGTCTCGTAGAACTCGCGACCGCGCTCGTTGCGGACAGTCTCGCCGCCCTTACGCCCGGCCTCAGCCACCGTCATGCTGCCCTTGTTGTCCTTGTCCGACATGTCCGTGTCTCCTCTCGTGACTGACCAACCCCGTCCGCGCCTTGGTGTCCCTTGCCTGAAACCTTGGGACGGAAGCGCCCCGATGCAAGCAAGCTCCGTACACCGCCAGCCGTTCTCTCCTGACATTGCATGCATAATCCCCAAGGATTTCGCGCGCTTGTCAGGCCTGCTGGGCATCCGGTCGGGACGGGTGATTGCCCGGCAGGACGCTCTCGTTGTTCACAACAATTCAGTCCACGTTGCCGATTCCCTGCTCGGATCCCACCTTGTGCGCAACGCCTGACACATGTGTCCGCGGGCGGTGGGGGAGGTTCTTTTGGCGAGTGTCAGGAACGGACTGAAGACCTGGTTGCGAATCCTCGCGCCCATGGTCGTCTCCATTGGCGGTCTGGTGATGCTCCGGCTGTTGGGGCCGGACTTCATCGATCAGCGCACCATCCGGGAGCTGCTGCTTCCCCTGGGCGACTACGCCCCCCTGGCGTACGTGGCCTTCCTGGCCGTGCGGCCCCTGACGCTCTTGCCAGGTCAGGTCCTCACCGCGGTGGGCGGCATGATGTTCGGGACTCTCGCCGCCACCCTCTATTCACTAACGGGCAGCTTCCTGTCCGCCACCCTGCTCTACTTCGTTGCTCGCAAGCTGGGCACGCGGCCCATGCAGCGGCTGTGCGGCAGCAAGTACCCGGCTATCGCCAAGGCGGCGCGGCGGCACGACTTCCAGTTCACGTTCCTGGCGTGCCTCAATCCGTTGTGCCCCACGGACATCATGCTGATCGCCGGCGCGGCGAGCGGCGCGCGCTTCTGGCCGTCCGTGCTGGGTGTCGTGCTGGGCACCATCCCGGGCACCTTCCTCACCGCGCAGTTCGGCAGCGGCCTCGCGCAGGGCCGCACGGTGATGACCGCCGTATCCGCTGTGGGCATGGTGGTGTCGCTGGTGCTGGGCGTCATCTTCGGCCGCCGGTTCTACAAGGAGGTCAACGAGGCGTCGGTGGAAGTTCCCACGCCCGAAGCGGAAGCCCCCCGCGGCCTGCCCGCCGCGAAGGAAGCGCTCACCACGCCGTGACGGCGCGCAGCTCCTCCACCAGGTGCTGGAGGAGCGCGCGGACGCGGGGCACGGACTGGCGCCCTGGCAGGCACAGCGCGTGGACCGGAGGCCCTTCCGCGGCGTACTCCGCCAGGACCTCCACCAGCGCGCCCTCGCGCAGCCGTGCATCGCTCATGAAGTCCAGCACCTGGCAGAGCCCGGCACCCGCGGCGGCCAGGTCCAGCAGCGCCGGGCCGTGATCCACGTCGATGGCCGCGCGCGTGCGCACCACTCCGGCCTTGTCGCCACCGGGTGATTCACGGAAGTGCCACTCGCGGGTGATGCCGCGCGGATCCACGAACTTCAGGCACGCGTGGCGCTCCAGCAGTGACGGGTGCTCCGGTGTCCCGTGCCGCGCCAGATAGGACGGCGACGCCAGGGTCATCCATCGCGTGGAGAACAGCCGCCGCGCCACCAGGCTGGAGTCCTCCATCCCTCCCACGCGGATGGCCACGTCGACCTGCTCCTCCACCAGTTTGCTGAGCCGGTCGCTCATGCGCACGTGCAGCGTGAGCTGCGGGTGGCGGGCCTGGAGCCGCGCCAGCCGGGGCAGCAGCACGGGGCCCAGGATGAACGGCAGCGACACCGTGACCGGTCCCCGGGGCGCGCGGT
The DNA here is from genome assembly GCF_003986945.1 of Corallococcus sp. AB018. Taxonomy (NCBI): domain Bacteria; kingdom Pseudomonadati; phylum Myxococcota; class Myxococcia; order Myxococcales; family Myxococcaceae; genus Corallococcus; species Corallococcus sp. AB018. Next base: position 28,835 of record NZ_RAWR01000067.1, read on the forward strand.
GCGCCTGGGCCACCGTCTCGCGGGCGGCGCGGATCTGCGCCACGGCCTCGCGCGCCCGCTCCAGGAAGGCGACGCCTTCGGACGTGAGGGCCACCTGCCGGCTGGTGCGCTCCAGGAGCCTGGCGCCCAGCTCCTCCTCCAGCTTCCGCACCGCCTTGCTCACCGCCGCGACGGTGACGCCCAGCCGCTCCGCCGCCTTCCGGAAGCTCCGCTCCTCCGCCACGTGGAGGAAGGGCAACACGCCCGTGAACAGGTCCATGGGTCGCATTGTCAACCCAGGGTTGATGATGGTTCAACCTGGACGTGCTCACGGTCGTCCGGGTTGACGATTAGGGTTCACCCCACACGAAAGGGAGTCCTCATGAAGATCGCGATCCTGGGTACGGGCATGGTGGGCGAGACGCTGGGCAGCAAGCTGGTGGCGCTGGGCCACGAGGTGCGCATGGGCTCGCGCACGCCGGACAACGCGAAGGCCGCCGCATGGGTGAAGAAGTCCGGGGGCAAGGCTTCGCAGGGAACGTTCCGGGACGCCGCCGCGTTCGCGGAGTTGATCTTCAACTGCACGCTGGGCAATGCCTCGCTGGACGTCCTGAAGTCCGCGGGTGAGGAGGCCCTGCGCGGCAAGGCGCTGGTGGACGTGTCCAACCCGCTCGACTTCACCAAGGGCATGCCGCCGGTGCTCTCCACGCCTCCGGATGACTCACTGGGCGAGCAGATCCAGCGCGCCTTCCCGTCGTTGAAGGTGGTGAAGACGCTCAACACGATGAACTGCGAGGTGATGGTGGATCCCTCGCGCGTGCCGGGAGATCACGACGTCTTCGTGTCCGGCAACGACGTGGACGCCAAGGCCCGCGTGAAGCAGCTCCTCACGGAGGGCTTCGGCTGGAAGCACGTCATCGACCTGGGCGACATCACCACCGCCCGCGGCACCGAGGCCTTCCTCCCGCTGTGGCTGCGCCTGTGGGGCACGTTGCGCACCGGCGACTTCAACATCCACGTCGTGAAGCGCTGAAACCATGACGCGGGGGGACGCAACTTCTTCGGCCAGATGCGGATAACCTACCCAAACCCACTTCCCCCGGTGGTTGGAGGTTCTCATGAGCACGATCGACCGCACCCGTTCCCTCGCCGTGCCGTCCTCCACTTCGAAGACGGCCGCGGAGCCGCTCGCGAAGAAGCCGGTGGCGCATCAGCCCGCGTTCCAGAAGTCCTCCTTCGAGCAGTCGCCGTCGCGCGCCGCCACGGCGAACCTGGCGGGCGCCGCGCCTGCGCAGAAGAACGGGCTGCTGGGCGGCCTCATCGACGCGGCGGTGGGCGGCATCAAGGACATCCCCCGCTTCCTGCAGATGGGCGCGGACGTCTTCAACGCCACCACGGTGAAGGAGATCACCAGCCTCTTTGGCGGCGCGAAGCCGGACCGCGCGCAGGACGGCATGTTCGTGGGCGCGGGCGGCAAGGTGCTCCCGTCGACGACGAAGCTGGGCGACGTGCCGGGCATCACGCCGAAGAACAACCCGAACCCGGACAAGACGATCCTCTACGTCAACGGCATCATGACGCCGACGGCGGGTCAGGTGAACGAGATGCAGGCGCTGGCGGACAGCTCCGGCGCGAAGGTGGTGGGCATCCACAACGCGACCGAAGGCCTGGTGAAGGACCTGGGCCAGTGCGTGACGGACAAGCTGGACAAGGGCAAGAACCCCGCCGTGGACACGCTGGCGGACACGCTCTACTCGGAGCTGAAGGCCGGCCGCGACGTGCACCTGGTGGGATACAGCCAGGGCGGCCTCATCACCGCGCGAGCGCTGAACGACGTGGCGAAGCGGCTGCGCGTGGAAGACGGGCTGTCCCCCGCGCAGGTGGAGGCGAAGATGAGCCACCTGCAGGTGGAGACCTTCGGCGCCGCGTCCACGAAGTACCCGGACGGCCCGCGGTACGTGCACTACGTCAACAACGCGGACCCCGTGCCCACGCTCACCGGCCTGGGCGGCGACGTGGATCCGCTGGCCTTCCTGAAGGACGCGGGCAAGGGCGCGGTGGTGCACCGCTTCACCGACGGCAACCTGAACCCCATCAGCAACCACATGCTGGACACGCTGTACCTGAAGCACCGCGTGGACTTCGACCAGGCCCGGCAGAACCAGTTCTAGTTCCAGGGCCCCAGGACTACCGGACCGGGTGCGCCGTCCAGGTGCGCCCGTCGGTGGTCCGCGACAGGACGTGGCTCCCCGCGAGCCACAGAGCGCCACCGCCCACGGTGAGCCGCCCCGTATCGGGCCAGTCGCCCATCGACATCTCCGTGGGTGCGGCGCAGCGTTCGAAGCCGTCGTCGCCCAGGCGGTAGACGCGTTCGGCGTCCGCGACGTGGAGGATGCCGTTCCATCGCTCGGCGGAGTGGATGCGCCCCACCCTTCCAACGACCCGGCAGCTCCCGCCCGTGCCGACGATGACGTCCCCCCGGGCCGTGCCGGCGACGACCTCCCCCGAGGGGAAGCACCGGACGAACACCACCTCGCTCCCCAGGTACGCGTGGATGTGGGTCCAGGCGCCCTCCGCGTGCATCCAGAGTCCCTGGCCTCCCGCGTAGAGCACCCGCGTCCCGTCCTCACCGGGACAGCTGTCGAGCGCGAGCACGCGCCCCGGCACCTGGCCCAGTGATTGGGTCCAGCTCATGCGCCCTTCACCGCGCACGAGCAGGCCCACCTCGGAGGGGCTGTCGAGGTCGAACGCGCGGCTTCCGGCGAGGACGACGTCCGCACCGCTGAAGCACGCGACCGGACCGACGAGCCCCGACGGCAGGTTCCCGAATTCGAGTGCCTCCCATCCGCTGGATCCGCCCGCGCGAAAGGCCACGAAGGAAGCAGCGCCACCGTAGGAAACCAGGGCGCCAAGGCCGGTGGCTCCAAAGTCTCGGAGCGCGTCGATGGTCCCGTAGCCCGGCAGCTCCTCCAGGGACCACACGCCGTCGGTGCACACCGCGACGTGGCGGAACTCCCGGACCTCGTAGCTCGCGTCCTCCGGGTCGAAGTCGCTGTCGACGAGGCTCGAATACGCATCGGAATCGCAGGGCTTGCGCCAGTCATCCACGGGCCCCGGCCCTCCACCGTGGTTGTTGTCTGGATGCGGGTGACTGACGACCAGTGCCAGGTTGCGCTCGTCGCGAACGCACCCGCTGTGAACGACCCCTCGAAACGCCTCGGCGCTGCCGTTCGTGCTCATGTGCTTTGCCGGTAGCACGCCGGAGTTCATGGCTCCAGGGCTAGGATGCCGCGCCCATGAAGCCCTTCCCTGTCGCAACCGCCCTCACCATCGCCGGCTCTGATAGCGGCGGTGGCGCGGGCATCCAGGCCGACCTCCGCACCTTCTCCTTCCACCGCGTGCACGGCACCAGCGCCGTGACGGCCATCACCGCGCAGAACACGCGAGGCGTCACGCGCGTGGACCTGCTCCCGCCCGAGTCCGTCACCGCGCAGGTGGACGCCGTCGCATCGGACATGCGCGTGGACGCGGTCAAGGTGGGCATGCTGGCCCAGCGCCCGCTCATCGAAGCCGTGGCGGATCAGCTGGCCCGCGTGTCGCTGGGCCCCATCGTGGTGGATCCAGTGATGGTGTCCCGAGCGGGCTCGCAGCTCATCGACAATGAGGCGGTGGAGGCGTTGCGCGCGCGCATGCTACCCCTGGCGGCCATCCTCACGCCCAACCGACATGAAGCGAAGCTGCTCGCGGGCATGGACATCCAGACGCTGGAGGACATGCGCGAGGCGGCCCGACGCATCCACGCCCTGGGCTCCCGCGTGGTGCTGGTGAAGGGCGGCGGCATGCCGGGCGCGCTGCGCGGCACGGACGTGTGGTTCGACGGGACGCGCATGGAGACGCTGTCCGTGGCGCCCGTGGACACGCCGAACACGCACGGCACTGGCTGCACGCTGTCCGCCGCGATCGCCGCGAGGCTCGCGCTGGGGACTCCGCCGCTGGAGGCCGTGCGGCTCGCGAAGGAGTACGTCACCTCCGCCCTGCGCTACCCGCTCGCCGTGGGCCATGGGAACGGCCCGATCGGGCACTTCTTCCCGCTGACTCACGACTAAAACATAGACATGAAATGCAATTGATTGCAATCAATTGCAGATATTCAGCAAATGAAACATGTATTTAACTGATGCATGTTTCATTGGGTGGGTCGAGACTCACTGAAGTTGTGTTCATGTGGGCATGGCAGTCCTGATCGGGCAGGTGGGTGTAGGCGCTGGCGATGATTGTCCGCCGACAAACGGCGCACTTCACCCACCTGATCACTGTTTCATGTAGGCACGGCCGATCAGAACCCCAGGACTGCTCAGCCGTTCAGATCTGGGTGCACTGAAAATGACTAAAAATCTGTTCAGTGCCTGTTCAGGCGCACGACTGGGTCCGAGAAAAACCACGGAAAGACCGTTCAGTGCTTCGTCGCGTCGGAGTCGAGCCCGTCGATGCCCGGCATCCGCTGCGCGAGCAACCCGAGCAGCTCCTGGGTGGACAGGCGGGCGGCGGCGTCCTTGCCCTCCAGCACACCGGCCACCAGGGCCCGCTTCTGTTCATGGAGCGAGAGCATCTGCTCCTCGATCGTCCCACGAGACACCAGCCGGTAGACCGTGACGGGTCGCTGCTGGCCGATGCGGTGCGCGCGATCGGAGGCCTGATCCTCCACGGCGGGGTTCCACCAGGGGTCCAGGTGGATGACGCTGGTGGCGGCCGTCAGGTTAAGACCGAAGCCGCCCGCCTTGAGTGAAATCAGGAACAGGGGGGCGTCGCCCTCCTGGAAGGCACGCACGCGGTCCGCCCGGGCGCTGGCGGGGGTGGAGCCGTCCAGGTACTCGTAGGCGATGCCCTGGGCGTCCAGCACCTCGCGGACCAGCGCCAGGTGGGACGTGAACTGGCTGAACACCAGTGCACGGTGGCCCTCCTCGCGCAGCTCCTGGATGAGCTCCAGGAAGCGCTCCAGCTTGGAGGACTCCAGCTTGGACGCCTTGTCGTACAGGCGCGGGTGCGACGCGAGCAGCCGCAGCCGCGTCAGCGCCGCCAGCACCTCGATGCGCCGCTCCTGGTCCTTCATCTTCGCCTTGCGCGTCTCCAGGTCGGACAGGGCCGCCAGGCGCGCGTCCTCGTAGAGCGTCCACTCCGGCGGGGACAGGACGACGGGCACGTGCACGTCCGTGCGCGGCGGCAGCTGTGCCTCCACCTGGGCCTTGGTGCGGCGCAGCAGGAAGGGCTGGAGCACGCGGGCCAGCGCGGGCGCGGCAGTCGGATCCACCTGCTTCTCGATGGGCGCGGCGAAGCGGTTGCGGAACGCCTCCAGGCTGCCCAGCAGCCCCGGGAAGACGACCGCGAAGAGCGACCACAGCTCGCCCAGGTGGTTCTCCAGCGGCGTGCCGGACAGCGCGAACTTGAAGTCGCTCTGGAGCGCTCGTGCCGCGCGGAAGCGCTGCGTGGCCGCGTTCTTCAGCTGCTGGGCCTCGTCGAAGACGATGGTGGAGAAGCGCAGCGCGGCCAGCCGCTCGATGTCGCGCACGAGCAGGCCGTAGCTGAGCACCAGCACGTCGCGAGGCCCCAGCCGCTCCAGCGTGCCGCCCCGGTCCTCCGCGTCGGAGAAGATCGTCACCTTCAGCGACGGCGCGAAACGCTTCGCTTCGTCCCGCCAGTTGAAGGCGACCGACGTGGGGGCCAGCACCAGCGCGGGCCCCTGCTTCGCGCGATCCAGCAGCACGGCCAGGGCCTGCACCGTCTTGCCCAGACCCATGTCGTCCGCGAGCACCCCACCCGCGTTCCACGACGCCAGCCGCGTGAGCCAGCGGAAGCCTTCGAGCTGGTAGTCGCGCAGCTCCGTCTTGAGCGCCGCGGGCACCCGAGGCTTCAGCTCCTTCGCCGCGAAGATGCGCTCGACCAGCGTCTTCCACGATGCATCCGCGTCGATGAGCGCGCCCGCGGTGCCCAGCCCCGCCAGGGCCTCCGCGGCGGACGGACCCACCTCCAGCCCGTGCTTCGACAGGTACGCGTGATCCGCCAGCTTCTCCAACTGCTCGCGCAGCGCCGCTTCGATCTCCACCCACGTGCGCGCGTCCACCTGGACGAAGCGCTCCTTGCGCCGGGCCGCGTCCAGGAGCCGCGCCAGCTCCACCCGCTCGCCCTCCACGGACAGGCTGCCCAGCACGCCGAACCACTCGCGCTTGCGCTCCAGGACGACCTTCAGGTCGCCCGCGCCCCGCTTGGGCACGAGCCGCATGGACGCGCCCACCCACTCCAGCTCCGGCCGGGGCTCCATCTCCGCGCACGCGGCCAGCACCGCCAACCCGCCCTGCGCGCTGTGGAAGAGGAAGCAGAACGGAAGCTCCTGCGGCTCCGCCGTCTGCAAGGGCAACCGGGCCTGGAGCGCCGCGCCCGCCGTCAGCTCGCGCCCGAAGTCGCGCACCGCGTGGAAGGACCGCGTGTCGCGCCGCACGTGCACGTCGCGAGGTCCCTCACCGGGCAGATACGCCGGGCCATCCGGCAGCGCGCGCAGCCGCAGCTCCAGCCGCACCGCGCCCCCAGGCTGTCCTTCCAGCCGGAGCACCGGGAGCTGCTGCGGCGCGATGGATTCCCCCATCACGCTGCGGGGCATGGCCACGGGCAGGCGTACGGAGAGCTTCGACAGGTGCTCCAGCAGCGGCCCGTGACTCTCTGGAGGAAACGCGTTGCCGTGCCGCTGGAGCACCGTGGCCATGGCGCGCACCTCCGGGCTCACGTCCAGCACCGTGAGCACGTGCGCGCCTTCGTCCCAGAGGAACACCGCGTCCTCCGGCTTCGCCTTGCGCACGCGCTCCAGCAACGGCGCGGGCAGCACGGTGCCGTCCACGCCCGCGTTCACCAGCACGGTGCCGCCCCGGTCCTCGGCGACCAGGCCCACCTTCTCGCGCTCGATGCGCACGGGGATGTCCTGCGTGCCCTCCAGCGACAGGCGCGGATGATCAATCAACTCGAACAGCAGCGCGCGCGACGCGGGGGCCGTGCTGTCGGAGAGCAGCGCGGCGATGCGCGAATCCGAGGGGCTGAGCTGCGAGCCGTACTCCTGCAACAGCTTGCGCCGGCCGACCTTCGCCCCTGTCGTGCGCTGGCCCTTCTTCGTGCGCCGGTGCACGTAGGGCGCGACCTCCACGCCGTACCCTTCGATGACGTCCAGTCGCCAGGAAATCTCCACGCCTCCGCCGCCGCCCGGGCTCTCCTCCACCGCCCGCTCCAGCGCGCGCAGCGTCCGGGCCCACGCGGGCCGGACCAGCTCCTCCAGCGTCTCGCCGAAGTCCTCCGTCCAGCGCTGCCGCAGCCACAGGAGCGCCGTGTCCACCGCCGCCAGCTGGTGCACGCAGAACGTGGCGCCGCACGAACAGTCCACCGTCACGCCGGATGGACTGAACGTCAGCCGCGCGTCCGCGAGGATGAAGCCCGAGCCCGGCGGGGACACCGGCAGCTCGGAGATGCGCGTCTCCTTGAGGCGGAAGCCCGGCAGGTCCGGCTCCTCCACCAGCGCTTCCAGCGACAGCGCGCGCTCCGGACGCGGCGCGATGCTCGAAGGCACGCGAGCACGCCAGGCAAGCAACATCCCGTGGACCGTGTGCGTGCGCTTGTCTGCCGGGGGCGCGAGCCGCTCCGCGACGGAAGCCCGGGCATCGAGGGTGGCCTGCCGCTCGTCCTCCACGTAGCGCCAGGCGAGCTTCGGCAGCAGGTCCCGCATGCGCGGCGTGGGCAGCATCTCCGCCGTCCAGCGGTCGAGCGTGTCCTGGGCCAGCACCTCCACCAGCCTGCGGCGGGAGATGACCGCGCGCACCTGCGGCAGGTATGCGGCCTCCACGCGAGGCGTGAGCAGGGCCAGGCTCAGGCGCGACAGGTGCTCCAGTCCCTCCGCGCGCAGCCACGCGCGCAGGTCCGCCTCCGTCTGGAACGGGGGCGCGTGGGGATCCTGCGCGGGCTTGGGGCTGGACGGGGGGGACTGCTCGGCCATGGGGACTGACGACAACGAACGCGTCAGTCTACCTTGGCCATGCGGCGGCGATCACCGAGGAACTCTTCCACTCCCAGCACGATGTTCTTCGCCACCTCGTCCTGGAAGCGCTCGGACGCCAGGCGCTTCTCGTCCTCCGCGTGCGACAGGAAGGACGTCTCCACCAGGATGGCGGGCATCTTCGCGCCCAGGAGCACGTAGAACAGCGCCTCCTTGTGGCCCAGGTCCTTGATGCCGTCGTACTGGCCGGACAGGCCCGTCACCAGGTTGTGCTGCACGGCGTTCGCCAGCCGCGACGACTCCTCCGTGTTCGCCTTGGTGGCCAGGTCCGCCAGGATGAACTGGAGGTCGCTGATGCCCTTCTCGGAGGAAGCGTTCTCGCGAGCGGCCAGGCGGATGGAGTAGCGGTCCGCGGACGTGTTGAGCGTGTATGTCTCGATGCCGCGCAGCTTGTGCGTCGCCGCCGAGTTGCAGTGCACCGAGATGAACAGGTCGCCGTGCGCCTCGTTGGCCAGCTTCGCGCGGTCCTCCAGGCGGATGAAGGTGTCGTCGTCGCGGGTGAGCACGACCTCCAGGCCCTTCTCCCGCAGGCCGTCCGCGACCTTCTTGGAGATGGCCAGGGCCACCTCCTTCTCCTTCGTCCCCGCCTTGCCCACCGCGCCGGAGTCATGGCCGCCGTGGCCCGGGTCGATGACCACGCGCCGGACCTTCAGCCCCAGCTGCTCCGCTAGCGTCAGCTCCGCGTGGCGCGACTGCTTCGCCACGGCCTTGAGCCGCGCCTGCGCCACCTGCGCGTCCACCGGCGCCGTCACCGGGCGCGGAGCCTCCGGCTTCGTCTCCTGCTTCGACGCCAGCACCACGGGGGCTGCCGGCTTCGGAGCGACCGGGGCGCTGTCCACCACCGGAGCCGGAGCCTTCGACGCCACGGCCGGAACCTCCACGCGGGCCTCCGGCTTCGACGTCCCGTGCGAGGACGCCATCGCCTCCGGAGCCTTCGCGTCCACGGCCCGGTCAGCGACGGTGGGCGCGTCCACGATGTTCGCCGAGGAGTCCTTCGTCGAGGTCTCGGAGCCCGAGGCCGGGACGTTCGGATCCAGGCGCGGCAGCACCGGCGACGGCTCGCGAGCGAGCTTGGAGATCGCATCCACCAGCGGCGAACTGGAGGGCGCGGCGGCGACGGCGGTGTCCGGCGTGGACTTCACCACCGGGGGCAGCGGCTTCACGGTGGGCTTCGGGGGCGGCGTCTTGCTGGGCGGGGGCAGCGAGGCCAGCAGCGACTTCAGCTCCTTGGCCTGGTCGCCCTTGGGGTTGGTGGCCAGCGATTCGTTGAGGACCTTCCGGGCCGCTTCCGGCTTGTCCAGGCGGTTGACGTGGATGCGCGCCAGCGCCAGCGCCGCGTCATCCGCGAGCCGGTGCTTCGGGTGCGCCTCCACCAGCTTGGAGTAGTCCGAGATGGCCGACTGCAGGTCCTCGTCCACGAAGGAGATGCGGCTCAGCTCCTGGAGCAGGTCGCCCGCGGTGAAGAGGGCATCGGGGGCGCGGTCGCTCTTGGGGAAGCGCGTGGCCACGGCCTCGAAGCGGTGCACCACGTTGAGCCAGTGGTGGCGCAGCTTGCGGCGGGACGCGTCGTCCTTCAGCGCGTAGTAGGCGCGGCGGGCCTGCTGGTACGCCTCCTCCGCTTCGTTGCGCTTGCCGGCTCCGACGGCGCTCGGGGCCGTGAGGAGCAGCACGGGCAGCACGAAGTGGGAGAAGCGAACGCGCATGGAAGCCTCCGGACGTTGCAGCTACAGGCGTGTGTCACACGGCCTCTGGGGGCCAGCAACTTTTCAACCCCACCTGTCCGTCCGTCAGCGCACCCAGCCCAGCGTCCGCGCCAGCTCCTCGTCGATGACGCGGCACCACCCCGGCTCGGAGGGAACCACGGCGGCCAGCACCTTGCCGCCATTGCGCACCGGGGCCCGCTGGGGGCGGCAGCGCGCCCGCACGGCGTGCTTCACGTCGTGGCGGAAGAAGTGCGCGGGGAATACGGCCTCGCCCTTCCCTTCCGGCAGGTAGCCATCGTCCGGAGTGAGCCACACCAGCGCGCCCAGGCGCAGGGGCACCACCTCCCGGCGCCACAGCCGCCGCACCTCCCACGCGAAGCCGCCCAGGGCCACCAGCGCCCCCAGGCCCAGGCCCCAAGGCAGCAGGCCCACCCGGGCCGCCTGGGCCCGAGCATGGGTCGCCTCGCGAGGCCGCCCCGGCTGGGACGGATCCACCAGCAGCTGCACCCGGGCACCGTGGCCCAGGCCCGCGGCATGTTCCGCGGCCGTGCGCACGCCCGACACGGAGTGATCCTCGCCCGCGAACGTGTAGAGGACGTCCAGCGTGCCTTCCGCGTCCTCGTGCTGGCTCGGAGGGGGCGCATGACTCGCGCCCACCACCGCGTCCACCAGCTCCGCGCTGGAGGTGAAGCGCTGCTCCTCGATGAAGTAGCGGCCGGCGTAGCTGGCACCCAGGCCCAGCACGGTGATGATCACCAGGCCCAGCACCACCCCGCGCACCAACCGCGCCACGGCCCCAGGCACCTGGGCGAGTTTGACGCTGCGGGGGGCATGGGGGATGGCGAGCTGCATGGCGGGCGCGAAGCCTACTTCACGATCGCGATCAGCGCCCGATTCCAGGTCAGCCCCGGTGCCGCTCCGCTTCCCGGAAGAATTGGGTGAGAGAGTAGTCCAGCAGCGCCTCGCAAGACTGCATGTACCGGCGGGCGCGAAGGAAGGGGAGCCAGACGCGCTTGCCGACACGCACTTGCGACTCCTCCAGCTTTTGCCGTGGCACCCATGTCCCGCCCAGCCGCCGGACCAGCGTACGCCCCAAGTAGGCTCCCAGGGCCGGTGCGGTGTGACTGTCGATGAGGTCTCGCAGGTACCGCTTCGGGAAGCTCTCCTTCCAGAAATAGAAGTCGAGGTCCGTCAGGGACTCAGGGGTCTCATCGAAGATGGTGGGCACCTTGGTGTGCAGCGCCGCCACGAGGCCTTCTGACAGGTCGTCGTAGTCGCTGAGAACACGCTCCGGATTCTCGACGTCCGCCGGGAGTGCGACCGGGAGCCACTCCTCCGGCTCGGGTGGCCGGAAGGCGTTGAATTCAGCAATCTTCTTCTGCCGCTCGCTGATGGCGAATTCGTATGGCAGACGGGAGAGGAGCGGCGCCAGATCGGGGTCGTAGCGGGGCTCCACCGGAGCGAGCGCGGCACTGCGCTCTCTCAGAGCCCGCAGCACCGTGCCGAAATCAAGCTCCGGCCTGAGGTGCACATGGGCACGCGCCTGCGCCACGCGCGCTTCCTCACTGGCGAAGTCGGCGGCCGTGGGCCGCAGCACTAGCAGGACGGAACCGTTGGGGAGTTCCTCTACGAGGTGCGCAGGAGTCGAGAGCACCCGCTCACGGCCTACCGTCTCCACCAACTTGGGACCGAAGACATTGAGCCAGGAGAGCTCATACACTTTATCGAAGCCATCCCTCCAAGCGGTCTCGTTATCCCGGCCAAAGTAGGGAGCGCCTGCCAATTGTTCATCGGCGGAACTATGGGCCGATGCGTACGAAGGCGGATAGCGCAATGCCCACGCACGAACCAGCTCCACAAGTCGAGCGCACGGCGCCTTCTCGGAAAACAGCGGGAGCGAATCAATGTGGATCAAGACGGAAAAATCAGAGGGGAGCGGAGGAAACCGAAGGCTCAATGACATATCCAACGCAGGCTCTTGCGTTCGATACAATCCAATGAACGTGATCCTCTCCATGCGCCTTTCCTTGAGAGCCTTCCAGGTGGCATCCCTGGAATACTTGCGGTCACGCTTCCCCCCAACAACATCTGGCATCCAATCGCCCGCATGCTCCTCAAGAGCTTGGAAGAACGGTCCCAGTTCCTCCTCAATTGAGGTCGCACTGTCAAACGTCGCTTCCAATGACAGCGCGAGATAGTCCGCTGACCTTGACTCCGGCAGGTTCAGATACTTCATTGAAACCCGACCTCCACTTCCTGAACTGCCTTACGCGTATCTCTTAAAGCGCCTGCCAGGTCTTTTACGCTCCTGGGTTTGAAGCCTCCACCTTCATAGATCAAGCGAACTCTCTGAACCCGCGCATCTATCTGCATGCCAGGGCGTCGGATGTTCAGCATCTCGCCGTAGTACCTCAAGGCCGCGCTCGCGTCCTCGATCATTTGCGCCTTGAGCGCGTCGGCCCCTGACTGCGAAAGGTTTCGGCTCTTGAAGCTGAAGGTCTCCACACGAGGAGAAGTGCCGGGAGCTGGCCGTTCCTCGATGACGAGCACGTCCGCGAAGCGCAGGTCCGACTTCTTTACTCCCACGTGCGTCTCGATGCGAGGCTGGTCGAAGTCTCCGAGCCATCGGCGCTGCGCCCGAGGGAGGGCCGCATCCGCCTCCAGGAGGGCAACCATGGCTTTCTCGAAGGCCAGTCCGCGGGCGTAGTTGGCAAACATCTCCTGGTAGCCCGCCCACTTCAGGGGCCCCTTGACGTCAGCACCGCTCTGAATCTCCTGGAGCCGCCGCTCTCTGTAGGCGACGTAGTCGTGCCAGAGGCCCGCGCTCTTCTCGACTCCCGCTGGAGGTGCATCCAGCTTGGGCGCCATTTGATTCAACAGCTCCACATCCTTCGGGAGGCGTGGACCCGAGGCCTCCAGTTCCGCCTGGAGCAGCTTTGCCTTCGCCGCCTCCACGGCGGACGCGCCGGCGTCCTGTGACAGGACAGCTGCGCTGCCAGCCCGCTTCCCGGCCACGCCCTCCGTCGCCGCGGCTCGGGCGGACTCGCGACGGGCCTCCGCCAGCATCGCCTGCGCCTTCGCCGGATTTCCGCGGGCCTCGTACAGTGCCAGCAACCCCGCCTCGCCCCACTCGGCGGCGACCCACGCGCCCTCCCGGCTGGCCTGGAGGTAGCGCAGCAGGTCGCGGCCGGCGTTGACGCCCAGCTGCTCTTCCAGGCGGCCCATCAGCGCGTTCAGCCCGTCCAGGTCCAATGCCGGCATCTGGATCCGCCGCAGTCCTCCGCGCGCCTCGAGAAGCGCCCGTGCACCCTTGCCCCCGGCATACAGCGCCACCGCCAGTGCTGCCGGCGCCAGCTCACGCGTGGCCTGCTCGTACTGACCCTGCGTCAGCGAGTACGCCCCGTGCCCCGTCCCAGCCACCAGGTGGAAGAAGCCCAGTGGCACGCCGAAGGTCAGATGATCAAAAGCTCCGGCCGAAACACTTCCCGGTGCGTAGTGGCGCTCCATCAACGCCTTCCGCACTTCGTCGAGAGCGGCCTGATACGGCGGCGGCAACTGCTCTCGCATCGCCATGAGCTCCGTGTACCGGACCTCACCACTCACGGAAGTGCTGGAGAGCATGTCCCGGCCCGCGCGTCCCAACCCGCGAAGCACATCCCGGCCCTGCTCTCCTCGCTCCGGGAACCCTTCAAGCGCCAGGCCCCGCCGCGTCAGCTCCTCGCGGACGGTGGCCATGCTCCCCAGCGTCTCCCCCAACTGCTTGTCGCGCGCCAGCAGTCGCACCACCTCGCGCAGCTCATCGTCGAAGGACGTATGGAGGACGAAGAGAGCAAGGACCTCGGCATACGGCACGCCGTACTTCTCGGTGGTGGCGACAAGGAACGCCGCGCGCTTGCGGCCAAGGGCCTCAGAGGCCCGCGCGTCGAGTGGCCCCAGGGCCCCGAGGCGGACGGCGTCCCAGTCCCTCAGCGATTCCACCAGCGCGGCCATGTCCACCCCGCGCTGCATGGCCACGAACGCCGCGGGCGAGTCACATGCCAGGAAGGGCGTGAGCACCTCCCGGCTCGTATCCAGGCGAGGCCAACCGGAAGGCAGTGCCTTGTCACCGCAGGTGACACCGTCCGCCTCACCCGTGCCTCGCGCCCTCGCGACCGCTTCGGACAACGGGCCACGCCGAAAACCCAGGGGAGCCACCGCGTGTTCCCCAGCCGCAGGACCCGGCTCCTCGTCCTGGTACACACCTGCCGCCGCGGTCCTCGCTGCCTGGGGTGGCATGGACAAGGCGCTGAACGCCAGGGTGGCACCGTGGCGCGTCTTCGCGGGAAACGAAGCGCAGCCCGAGGCGAGGAGGGCCACCATCACAATGAGGCCGCCTCCGCTGCGCCGCAGTTGATCAGCGCACATTGTCCACCCCCAGGCCCACTGCCGCGAAGGCCCCCGGCCGCAGCGTCCCCTCGAGTGTGGGAAACAGCAGCGTGCCGCCCTGCCCTACCGCGTACAGCTTTCCGCCCAGGAAGCGCCACCGGGCCTCGCTTGAAACGAGGACGCGCGCCCCTGGCTGGCCCGCGCCCGCCGCCAATCCGCCCACAGCCAGGGTGAGGTCGCGGTGGAACACCTGCGCTTCCAGCCGCCCATCCACGTCCACGCGGCCCCAATTGAAGGCCTCCGCCCCCATCGTCAGACGGAAATGGCGCTTCCCCAGCACGCCCAGCCCCTCGGAATCCCAACTGAGAATCACCTCCCCATAGACCGAGGCCCCGTCCGGGAACGGCGCATCCGCCTGTGGCACTGAGGACGGCCCCGCCACCTGGAAGCGCGCCAACTCGTAGTCCGGACCGAAGGCCCCCTGGCGGAAGCCGCCCCGCTGCAGGCGTCCCTCCAGGCGCGCCCGCAGGTCCATCGCCGAGGACACGGACTCCACGCC
>NZ_RAWR01000068.1:0-43521 GCF_003986945.1 Corallococcus sp. AB018
CCAGGATCAAACTCTCCAATTGTATTCTTGGTTTGCTTGAACCGGCGTTCCCCGAGACCCGGCTAAGGAGTCTCGGCTCGCTGATTCGTCGGCACTTCCCTCTCGCTGCGCTTTTCAGCGCTGCTCTCGAGGTGAAGCGCCCTCAAAAAATTGACTGCGGGTTTCCGCAATCCATTACTTCTTGGGCTTGCTATTTGGTTTTCAAAGACCGAGCCGCTTGTGCTGCTTCGCGACTTTTGCTACCGTCTACCTCGCTGCTGGTTTCGTTTCAACCAGCGGGGTTGCAGCTTCTATTTCAGTTCGCAATCAGCGTCAACTTCGCTTTTGCGGGCTGCGGGCTGCTTCGAAGTTCGTCGGCGCCGTCCAGTGACTTCCGCCGTTTCTTTTCGAAGGGGAGCGGCTT
The DNA here is from genome assembly GCF_003986945.1 of Corallococcus sp. AB018. Lineage (NCBI taxonomy): Bacteria > Pseudomonadati > Myxococcota > Myxococcia > Myxococcales > Myxococcaceae > Corallococcus > Corallococcus sp. AB018. Next base: position 404 of record NZ_RAWR01000068.1, read on the forward strand.
CTACTTCGGCGCCGTCTTCCCTGTCAACCGCTTGCTGTCAGCTTTCCTCACCGCTTTGCGTCCGTCGTGTTGCTTTCCGGACTGCTGCTTCTTCGGTGGGGCGCGGCTTCTATCTCTTCGCCGCGTTCGCTGTCAACTCGCTCGTTGACTGCCCTATTTCCTTGTCGGTGCTGCTCTCTCCACGAAGTGCCTTCCGCGCCAGTGCGCGGGCTTCGAGGTGAGGGGCGCGGCTTGTACCACCACCGCATCCGCGATCAACCATTTTGGTGGCGACCGTTTGCTGCTGTCCGCTCTCTGCGTTCCGAGGTGCTGCTTTCGGTCCGGTTCGGGCGGGGCGCGGCTTCTACCTCTTTGCCGCGTTCGGGATCAACAACCTTCGTCGATCCTTTTCTTCCCCGCGCTGACTTCCCGAGGCCCGAGGGCCAGCGGTCCGTTGCGCGGAGGTCCAGTCTCTAACGCTTCGGTTCGGCGACGTCAAACCCTGATTGATCCGGGCCTGATCATTCGACTCAGCCGCCGGGGATATGGGCACGCCGTTCCAAGGTGTGAACCCCCGGCTCCGGCTTTCTTCTTTCCCCGTCACTTCCCTCGGCGTGCCGCCTGCTCCTCATCCAGCGGGGCGCGCCATCGCGTCCCGAAGAGCCCGTCCGAGAGGGGAAAGGTGATGTTGAAGTTGTGGCGGCCCATCCGGCTGGGATCGTGGTGCACCTGGTGGTGACGCCGGAGGAAGGAGATGCCGGGCAGCCGGGCGCTCCAGTGGTTGCTCGGCAGGTGGGTGGTGAAGTGCACCCACTCGTACGCCAGGTAGTAGCCGAGCGCCGTGGCGGCGAAGAGCCAGCCCGCGTTGGGGGAAATCAGCAGGAAGCAGAGGGCGCCTAGCGGGGCGGCGATGGCTCCCAGGAAGAAGAGGAGCAGCACCGGCGGGAAGAGCACCATCTTGAAGTCCCGGCTGGACTCGTACGCCATCGCCTCGTGGGTGAAGAAGCGGTGGTGCTGGACGGTGTGCCGCTCGAACATCAGGCCCAGGCCCCGGGTGCGGTGGTGCATGGGGCCCCGGTGCCCGAGGAACTCGACCACGTTCGCGAGCGCGATGACCGCGGGGACTCCGAGCAGCTCCCAGAGGCGGGGGGCCTCCAGCTGGCTCAGCGCCAGGGCGATTCCCCCCAGGCAGACGAGGCTGGTGAAGGCGAAGTGGACCTGCCCCCGGTAGCCGGGCCCGATGGCCTGGGCCCGGTACTCCTCACGGAAGGCCAGGACCTTGCGGGGGACAGGGTGCGGTTCCATGCGTCAGGAGCGCTTCGTTCCCTTGCCGTCCGCGGGCTCTTCCTTCCGGCGCGCGAGCGACTTCTGCAGCTTCTTCATGCGGTCCAGGATGAGGGTGCGCTTCAGGCTGGAGAGGTGGTCCACGAAGACGTGGCCGTCCAGGTGGTCGATTTCGTGCTGGAGCACGTGCGCGAGCCGGCCGTCCGCCTCCAGTTCGTGCCACTGGGCCGTCTTGTCCTGGTAGCGGACCTTCACGCGCTCGACGCGGGAGCACTTCTCCCAGACGTCCGGCACGGAGAGGCAGCCCTCCTCCAGCTTCACGCTCCCCTCCTTCGAGAGTATCTGGGGGTTCACGATTTCGAACTGGGTGCCGTCCTCGCGGCCGACGATGGCCACTCGCAGGGGGACTCCCACCTGGTTGGCCGCGATGCCGATGCCCTTGGCTTCCGCCATGGCCTCCGCCATCTCCTGGAGGAGCGTTTCGAGCGCCGGGCCGAAGTCGGTGACGGGCTGGGTAGACGTGGTGAGAACCTTGTGGGGCCAGATGACGATGTCGCGAGCCATGCGGCGGACTCTGCCATGCGGCCCCTTCCATTGCTCGGCAGTTCCGCTAGACCGGCGGCATGCACCCGAACGCCCAGCTCATCACCGACTTCTATTCGGCCTTCCAGCGGCGCGACGCGGACGGAATGGCCGCCTGCTACCACCCGGACGTGGAGTTCAACGACGCCGTGTTCCAGGGCCTGCGCTACGCGGGGGCCACCTCCATGTGGCGCATGCTGCTGGAGCGCGGCAAGGACCTGGAACTCGTCTTCAGTCAGGTCCAGGCCGATGACCGCACCGGCAGCGCCCACTGGGATGCGACCTACACCTTCAGCCAGTCGGGCCGGAAGGTGCTCAACCGCATCGACGCGACCTTCGAGTTCGCTGACGGGAAGATCATCCGCCACACCGACCGGTTCCCCTTCTGGACCTGGTCGCGGCAAGCGCTGGGGCCAGTGGGATGGGCGCTCGGGTGGACGCCGCTCTTGCACAACAAGGTGCGCGCCCAGGGCGCAGCGGGCCTGCGCAAGTACATGAAGGAGCGCGGCATTCAGGGGCCGTGACTCACTCCCTCACGTCGAGCGCCTTCAGCGTCACCGGTCCCTTGGGGCCCTGGCGTGAGAGGGTCGCCTCGCAGCGCACCTGGCCCATCCAGTCCGTGTAGCGCAGCGACGCGTTGCCGTCCGCGTGCAGCCACAGCGACGCATGACCGTGGTTGCCCCGGTCCTGGCGCACGCCCGTCCATTCCGGGAAGCGCGGCCGGGATTCGAAGAAGCGAACCGGTGCCACCGGGTACGCCGGGGCATCCCTGCGCTCGGAGGGAAAGCCTCCGTGGCCCAGGCTCGCGCCGACGAAGGGGAGGCCCGGGGCGCGGTCGTAGAGCGCTCCGGCCTGGGCGCCTCCCCAGCACCAGAGGTCCACCCACTCGCGCTCCACGACCAGGGTGCGCAGGTCCTCCGTCACCAGCGGGGCGAGCTGCTCCGCGCCCGGGCCGTAGGGCGCGGCGTGGGTCAGCAGGATGTTCATCGCTCCCCGCCGGCGTCCCTCCGACAGGCGTTGCTCCAGCCATTGCAGCAGCGCGGGCTCGCGGTGACGGCCCGCTTCGAACCACGCGGTGTCCAGACCGATGAGCTGGAAACGCTCCGCGGCGAGGCTGAAGTAGCTGCCCTCCTGCGGGTGACGGGAGCTCGCGCCCCGCCGCTCGTCCAGGTAGCGGAAGTAGGCCCCCGCTCCCGAGCGCATCTCCGGCGGCGCGTTCAACGTCAGCAGCGCCGTCGTCCCGAGCAGTGGCTCCAGCGGCTCCGCCAGGTGCGCGTCGAATTCGCCCTGGCGGCCCGAGTAGAAGACACCACCCAGGTGCACCGCGCAGTCCAGGCGCTCGCCGCGCATCACCAGCTGCCGGGCGATGTATCGAGAGGCGTATTCGCCCGTGCCGAAGTCTCCGAAGAGCGCCACCTCCACCGGGCGGCCGGGCTCCGGCTCTCGCAATGGGTAGACGAAGCGGCTCTTCGCTCCGAAGTGCCAGCGGAATGGGGCCTGCCGCGCCGCCGCGCCCTGCTCCAGCCACACGGGGCCGCTGAACAACAGCCAGCCTCGCAGGTCCGCTTGCGGCTCGAAGCGCGTGCGCGTGGGGTCGATGGGGATCTCCTCCGTCCTCAGAGGGAAGGTGAAGTCCGCGGGCAGACCTCCCGTCCCCTGACGGGCGTGGCGCTCCGTCGCGGCCAGCTGCTCCTGGAGCTGGCCGGGGTCCGTGAAGAGCAGCTCGAGCTCTCGCAGCGCCTCCACGAACGCGCCCACCGTGACCCTCGCGCCCAGGCCACTCTCCGTCCAGCGCAGCACGTCCTCCGGCTCACGCAGGAAGGCGGTCTTCAGCGCCTCCAGCTCCTCCGGGCCGAGGAGGGGCAGGTCCGTGTCCTCCGGCGGCGGTGCTCCCGCCGGCACGGCCCTTCCGCTCGCGGGCGGGCAATAGCCGAGCGATTCGTAGAGCGGATTCCACCTGCTTTCCATGCGTCGTCCCCCTGGTGATGGCGTCGGATGCCCAGGGACGTATTCTCCCAGGCATCCCCGACATTCCTGCTCATCCTGGGGTGCGGCTCAGGGCGCGGCGGCGCCCGTGCCTTCCTTCCGGAAGGTGTAGAGCGTGTAGTACGAGCCCGTGGCGAAGCCGGGCAGCTTGAGCGGGTTGAACACGCTCAGGTTCGTCATCACGCCGCCCACGAAGCCCGGCGGGACTTCCACCAGCTTGAGCGCCCCCCCCGCGAGCACCACGCCCGCCTGGGGCTGGTCGTTGCTCACGAGCACGCACTCGCCCTGCGCGGTGAAGGCTCCCACCGGCAGGAGGAAGCGTGCGTAGAACGGGACCTGCGTGCCTGGCGTGAAGGCCCGGTCCGTCAGCCGGAAGCAGGCCGTGGCCGAGCCCACTCTTTCGTAGCCGCCGTCGCCCGCGGGCACATACAGGCCCGCGCCCAGCTTCACGGTGGGCGTGAAGGGCGCCGCCACGCACACCGCGTCATCCGGTGGCGTCGCGGCGTCCTCCTGCGAGCGAAAGGCATACACCCACTCGTCGCAGGACTGCAGCCGCACCGGGGCCCCCGCCTGTCCTTGAGTCATGTTCAAACCCATCCTTCTTCGAGGACAGCGAGGACCGCTGGGTTCGTGCTCCGGTCACTGCCAGGACAGCGCGTACTCCGTGTCCACCGGGCCCGTCTGCCGGCCCTTCACCTGGACGCCTCGGGCACCGAGCGCCTCGATGACGCCCTGGAGCACGCCTTCGTGGTACGCGGGCGGCATGAAGTCCCGCTTCATCATGAGCTTGCCCGCGCGGTCGCTGGACCACTCCACGCTGCGCTCGCCGTAGCTCACCGCCGCGCGGTAGCCCGTGGGCAGGTTCGTCACCAGCCGCCTGGGGCTGTCACCCGCGAGCAGCAGCAGCGTCTTGCCCGCCGCCGACGACAGGAAGTCCGTGGTCGCCTGCGTGCCCATCTTGCGCAACATCGCGTCGAAGCCGCCCAGCTGCGGGCCCATCAACTGCGCTCCCGTGAAGGACAACTTCAGGAAGCCCGCCACGGGGTAGTTGAAGAAGTCGACGAACTTCTTCTCCTGCACCACCGCCAGGCACTTCTCCACCGCGGCATCGCCGCCCAGGATGCGCACCGCGTTCAACGCGCCGTTGAAGAACATTCCTCGGGCCGTGTCGTCGGGGGTCGCCAGGGCCAAACGCTTCTCGAGATCCTGGGCAATGGCTGGCTCCAGGACCGTGACTTCCTTGCGCTGCTCACTCATAGAGGGGGGAATCTCCGGGGGGGAGGAGATGAACACGCGTGCGCGCTACAGCCGCACGAGCTGGGCCCCATAATGGACGTTGGCTCCGACAGCCGCCACCACCACCAGGTCCCCACTGCCGAGTGCAACACGACCCTGCTCCAGGTCGTCCGCCAGAAGAATCAACATCCCGGCCGCGGACGTATTGCCAATGCGATCCACGTTGCAGGCCACCGACTCCTTGGGCAGACCCGCCCGGGTCACGAACGAGTCCATCACCCGCTTGTTGGGCTGGTGGAAGTAGTAGCGCTTCACCTGTTCACGCAGCGTGGGGGTGAGCACCGCGTCCAGGCACTTCTGCATGTACTCCGGGTAGCTGCGCGCGACCTTGAAGCCGTCCACCACGAAGGCCATGTCGGACGGGCGCGTGCGGCCCGGCTGGTAGGGCAGCTTCAGCATGCCGCCGCCACGGCGCGTCACCAGCTCCGCGTATGCGTTGCCGGAGAACGAGGAGAGGATGCCCGGACCGTCCTCGTCACCCTCCTGCTTGCGCAGCACCACCGCGCCCGCGCCGTCACCGAAGACATACATGGACAGGTAGGCGTTGAGCGCCTTGGGGCGGCCCGGCGTGGGCGGCAACTCGTCCGTGTAGACCTCCCGGTTGAGCAGCGGCGACGTGAACGCCGAGGCCACCACCGCCACCGTGCGGAAGCGGCCGCCGTCCATCATCTTGCGCACCAGGTCCAGCACGTAGGGCGTGCCGCCGCAGCCGTCATCCACCACCAGCGCGAAGGCGTCCTCGCGCAGGCCCAGCCGCTCGTGCAACGCCATGGCGTCGTGGTTGAAGTGCGGCGCGTCCGGGGTGCACGTCACCACGAAGAGCGCGTCCAGCTCCTTCGGATCCACGCCGCCGCGGGACAGGGCCTGGCGCAGCGAGACCTCGCACATGTCCGTGTTGGTCGCCGGATAGAAGCGCCCCAGCACGTCGTCCGGCGGGGGGATGGCGCGGCCCGTCTCGTCGTCGAAGTCCCAGAGGAAGCGGCGCTCCTTGATGCCAATCTTCTCTTCGATGCGGGCGGCCGACCAACCGGGGATGGCTTTCGCGATCCGCTCGTTGGAGATGGTCCGTGCTGGGACGAACGAACCCGCGCCCACCACACACACCCGTTCGGTCATTACCATGGCCTCGCGATTTCACAGCCTTGCCGGACGGGATGGATTCCCTGGCACGCGTGCATAGAGCACGTTCCAGGCCACTTCCTAAGCCCTTGGAAAGACGGAGTTCCTGTTTCTGGACGCGTCATTCGTGAAGCACACGCCAGGACAGAACAGCCCCGAAAGCCTGTGAAATCCGCAGGATGCGGAATGTTTCAGAAGTGAAGCTATCGACGTGGAATGAATCACACGCGATGTGTCAATTCACTGACAGTGGACACCGAGGAGACTCATGGTGTCTGCCATTGCTCAATACTGTCAATGGCCCTCGCGTCGGCAAGGGTCCGCCGCCCCCTGCCGGGCGGGCGGTGGACTGACGACAAGCCCGCCGCGCCTCCCCCCATTGCCAGCAGGTCGCACCGGGCCCGGCTCGCACTACGCAGGGCACGGAAAATCGGATCTCCCGCCGGACACGCCGGACTTCTCTTCGAATATTGCGCGGGACGGGTCCGATTGGATCGCTCCCCTCAGAAGGGGATGTTGTCGTCGTCGCCGGGGGGCGGGATGTCGCCGTCGTCCGGCGGGTTGCCGAAGCCGTAGCCACCGCCCCGGCCTCCTCCGCCACCGCGCGCGGGGGGCTCGCCACCGCCGCCGTCACCGCGCTGCCGGGCGATCTCCGCCTCGATGGAGGCCAGGAGCTGGCGCTCCTTGTCGTGCCAGCGCGACTTGCTGGGGTCCGACAGGGAGCGGCGCGCGCCGTTGGCGTAGAACTCCAGGTCCTGGAGGCTGGCGCCGTAGACGGGGGCGCCCTTGCTGCGGCCGTAGTTGGGCAGGAGCATGCCGTCGCCGCCGCCGCCACCAGACGGGGCGCCCGAGGCCGCGGGACGGCGATACGCCGGGGCCGACGCCGCGACGGGCGTGGCGCTCATGGACAGCTCGCCCAGTTGAAGCGTGAAGCCGTCGTCGTTCCTGTACGCCGTGCCCACCCGGACCTGCTCCACCGAACCGTCGGGACGGCGGACCGCGACGGTGACTGGATATTGCTCGCTCATGGGGCCGGGATTCACACCGCCACGGCCCGCATGTCAATCGAAGGAAGCAACCCGTGTCGCTCCCGAGGCACGCACGGCGGGCCGCTCGGGGCGACCCGTCACGCGGGGAGGAGCACGGACGACGTCCTCCGTCAGGTCAGCGACACCATGCCGCCGCTGGAGCCCTTCTTGCGCAGCCACGCCTTGGGCTTGGGCGGCACCGCGGGCGCGGCCGGCTTCGCCGCTTCCTTCAGCGCCTGGCTGCCCGCGCGACCCCTCGGCAGCGTGAGGTCCGGGACCGACTGCGGCTTCGCGCCATCCACCCACGCGTCCGGGCGGCGGCCCGTGCGGATGAGCAGGCGCAGCTTCTGGTAGTGCGCCGAGCAGTAGCCCTTGGAGCGGCTCTGGCGCTTGCAACCGATGACGGCGCAGGCCTGGTTGTCTTCCGCGGCGACGACCTTCGGCGGACGGCCCGGGGACTTCGCGGCGGGCGCCTTCACGGGCGCGGCCTTCGCGGCGGGCGCCTTCACGGGCGCGGCCTTCGCGGCCGGCGTCTTCGCGGCGGGCGCCTTCACGGGCGCGGCCTTCGCGGCGGACTTCGGCGGACGGCCCGGACGGCGGCGGGCAACCGGCTCCGGCGCCAGCGAGGGCGTGCGCACGCCCGCCACGGCTCCCAGGCGGCTGGACAGCGGCGCCAGGCGGTCGGTCACCGCGCGCAGCGCATCCAACGCATCCAGCCCCTTGGCCATACGGGCCACGGCCTTCTGAACGGGAGCCAGTTGCAGTTGCAACTCGCGGCGGACCATGTCGCGAAGTTCGGTTTCAAGGGAAAGTGGGGCCATGTGGGGCAGGATATACACCCATCCGCCCGTCTAGGGATGGAAACATTCCCCAGGATGTTAAAGGAACCATCCATGACTCCGGTTCCCACTCCCGTTCGCTTCCGCGGCACCGACTCCTACCTCACGAGCGAGGGCCTGCAGGCGGCCGTCAACTGCGCCCTCACGCTCCAGCGCCCCCTGCTGGTCAAGGGTGAGCCCGGGACGGGCAAGACGTTGCTGGCGGAAGCGATTGCCCAGGGACTGGGATTGAAGCTGCTCACCTGGCACGTGAAGAGCACCACGCGCGCGCAGGACGGTTTGTATGTCTACGACACCGTGCAGCGGCTGTATGACTCGCGCTTCGGGGACGGGGACGTGCGAGACATCCGGCGATACATCCGCATGGGGCCGCTGGGCGAGGCCTTCGCTTCTCCGGAGCGCGTGGTGCTGCTCATCGATGAAGTGGACAAGGCGGACCTGGAGTTCCCCAACGACCTGCTCCACGAGCTGGACCGGATGCGCTTCCGCATCTCCGAGACCAACGACGAGGTCGTGGCGAAGAACCGCCCCGTGGTGCTCATCACCAGCAACAACGAGAAGGAATTGCCTGACGCGTTCCTGCGCCGGTGCGTGTTCCACTTCATCGACTTCCCGGAGCGCGAGCTCATGCAGCGCATCGTGGACGTGCACCACCCGGGGCTGGACTCGGCGCTGGCGGACCAGGCGATGAAGGTCTTCTACGAGCTGCGCGCGATGACGCGCCTGCGCAAGCGGCCGTCCACGAGCGAGCTCATCGACTGGATTTCCGTGCTCAAGGCCAACGGCGTCGTGGAGTTGAAGCTGGAGGAGCAGCTGCCGTTCCTGGGCGCGCTGCTCAAGAAGGAGCAGGACCTGGTGGCGGTGGCGGAAGCCTTCGGACGCGGCCGGCGGACGCGCGCTTAAGACAGCCCGGGAGCCACGCCATGTTCCTGCCGTTCTTCTACGAGCTGCGAAAGCGCGGGGTGAAGGTGGGCGCGCAGGAGGCGCTCGCCCTCGCCGGGGCGCTGAAGGCCGGGCTGCATGACAGCAGCCTGGATGGGTTCTATCACGTGGCTCGCGCGCTCCTGGTGCACTCGGAGACGCAGCTGGATGCCTTTGACCAGGCGTTCCTCTCCCACTTCCAGGGCGTCGCTTCCGACGCGCTGAAGCTCACCGAGGAGCTGTTGTCCTGGCTGGAAGAGGCGAAGGAGCGCACCGACCTGAGCCCGGAGGAGATCGCGCTCCTGGAGCAGTGGGACCCTGAAGAGCTGCGGCGGCAGCTGGAGCAGCGCCTGAAGGAGCAGACCGAGCGCCACGACGGCGGAAACCGCTGGGTGGGCACGGGCGGCGCGTCTGCCTTTGGCAACAACGGCGTGGCCCGGCAGGGCGTGCGCATTGGCGGCACGGGCGGGCGGCAGGGGCAGGCGCTGTGGCAGGCCGGGGCTCGCAAGTACGCGGGCTACCGCGACGACCTGGTGCTGGACACGCGGCAGCTGGCGGTGGCGCTGCGCAAGCTGCGGGCCTTCGCGCGTGAGGGTGTGGCTGAAGAGTTGGACGTGGACGAGAGCATCGCCGCCACCGCCAAGAACGCGGGCGAGCTGGAGGTGGTCACGCGTCCGCCGCGCCGGCCCAACACGCGCGTGGTGTTGTGCATGGACGTGGGCGGGTCCATGGACCCGTACGCGCACCTGGTGAGCCGGCTGTTCAGCGTCGCCAGCCAGGCCACGCACTTCAAGGAACTGCGCACCTACTACTTCCACAACTGCGTCTACGGGAAGCTGTACGCCACGCCGCAGCTGACGGGCGGCATCACCGTGCCGGAGCTCACCGCGCAGGTGGGAAGGCATCACAAGCTGGTGATGGTGGGCGATGCGTCCATGGCCCCGTATGAGCTGGGCATCCGCACGGATGCCAATGGCCAGTACCGCCAGGAGGGCCTGGAAGGGCTCACGTGGCTGATGCAACTGGCGCAGCACTTCGAGCGCAACGTGTGGCTCAACCCGGAGCCTCGTGGGTCGTGGCGCTCGGGCAGCATCGCGGTCATCGCCAACGTGTTCCCCATGTTCGCTCTCACCGTGGAGGGCCTGGGTGAGGCGGTGAACCACCTCACCCGGGGGAAGACGCCCCGGGGGGCGATGGCGCGGCGTTAATTCCCGGAAAGGTGCGAGCCCGCCCACCCGTCGGTGTGACTGCCGACGGACGGGCGCGTTTGGTGCGGCGCGGCGGCTCCAGTTACGGCATGGTGCGCCCGCGACGCAGTCCTGCGCGGGAGGCCGCATGACGACCGAGAAAATCGATACCCAGGCAATCAACACCATCCGCACGCTGTCCATGGACGCGGTGGAGAAGGCCCACTCTGGCCACCCGGGCGCGCCCATGGCGCTGGCTCCCGTGGCCTACCAGCTGTGGCAGCAGGAGCTGCGTTACGACCCGGCCCAGCCCAACTGGCCGGACCGCGACCGCTTCATCCTGTCCAATGGCCACGCGTCCATGCTGCTCTACAGCCTGCTGCACCTGGCTGGCGTGAAGCGCGTGAAGGACGCCAAGGTCACCGACGTGCCGGCCGTGTCCCTGGACGACATCCGCAACTTCCGCCAGCTGGACTCCGCCACGCCCGGCCACCCGGAGTACCACTGGACCACCGGCGTGGAGACCACCACCGGCCCCCTGGGCGCGGGCGTCTCCAACAGCGTGGGCATGGCCATCGCCAGCAAGTGGCTGGGCGCCCACTTCAACAAGCCCGGCTTCGACCTGTTCACCCATGACGTCTACGCCCTCTGCGGCGATGGCGACATGATGGAGGGCGTGGCGTCCGAGGCCGCTTCGCTCGCGGGCCACCTCCAGCTGCCCAACCTGTGCTGGATCTACGACAGCAACCACATCTCCATCGACGGAAGCACCGACCTGGCCTTCACGGAGGACGTGGGCCGCCGCTTCGAGGGCTACGGCTGGCGCGTGCTCAAGGTCACCGACGCCAACGACCTGGACGCGCTGTCCAAGGCCTACAAGTCCTTCAAGGACGAGCGCGGCAAGCCCACGCTCATCATCGTCAACTCGTTCATCGGCTTCGGCTCGCCCAAGAAGCAGGGCTCCGCCAGCGCTCACGGCGAGCCCCTGGGCGCCGACGAAATCAAGGCCACCAAGAAGGCCTACGGCTGGCCCGAGGACGCGCAGTTCCTGGTCCCCGACGGCGTGCGCGAGCGCTTCCAGGAGCGCATGGGCGCTCGCGGCAAGGCGCTGCACGACACGTGGGAGAAGTCCGTCGCGGACTACCGCAAGCAGCACCCGGAGCTGGCTCGTGAGCTGGAGGCGCTGCTCAAGCGCGAGCTGCCCGAGGGCTGGGACAAGGAGCTGCCCGTGTTCCCCGCGGACGCGAAGGGCATGGCCACCCGTGAGTCCGGCGGCAAGGTGCTCAACGCGCTGGCGAAGAACTACCCGTGGCTCGTCGGCGGCTCCGCGGACCTGAACCCGTCCACGAAGACGTACATCTCCGCGTCCACGTCCATCAAGCCGGGCGAGTACTCGGGCCGCAACATCCACTTCGGCGTGCGCGAGCACGCGATGGGCTCCATCGTCAACGGTCTCAACCTGAGCCACGTGCGCGGCTACGGCGCCACGTTCCTCATCTTCAGTGACTACGAGCGCCCCTCCATGCGCCTGTCGTCCCTGATGGAGATTCCGTCCATCCACATCTTCACGCACGACTCCATTGGCCTGGGCGAGGACGGCCCCACGCACCAGCCGGTGGAGCAGCTGATGTCCCTGCGCGCGGTGCCGGGCAACGTGGTGCTGCGCCCCGGCGACGCCAACGAGGTGGCCGAGGCGTGGCGCTACATCGCGCAGCAGAAGCACCACCCGGTGGTGCTCGTGCTGTCGCGCCAGCCGGTGCCCACGCTGGACCGCACGAAGTTCGCTCCCGCTTCCGGCACGGCCAAGGGCGCGTACACGCTGCTGGAGGCGGAGGGCGGCTCGCCGGACGTCATCCTCATCGGCACGGGCACGGAGGTGGCGCTGGTGGTGGAGGCCGCGGAGAAGCTCAAGGCCGAGGGCGTGAAGGCCCGCGTGGTGAGCATGCCTTCGTGGGAGCTGTTCGAGCAGCAGCCCCAGGAGTACCAGGACAGCGTGCTGCCCCCGGGCGTGAAGGCTCGCGTCGCGGTGGAGAAGGGCGCGGCGTTCGGCTGGGAGCGCTGGACGGGACACACCGGCAGCATCATCGGCATGCGCAGCTTCGGCGCTTCCGCCCCCATCAAGGCGCTGCAGCAGAAGTTCGGCTTCACCGTGGAGAACGTGGTGAAGGAAGCGCACGCCACCATCGCCAAGGCGAAGAAGCACTGACGCGCCTGTAGAAAAAAGAAGGGCCCCGGACCCTCCCCCGAAGGTCCGGGACCCCTCTGACTTCCAATCCCCCCTACTTCGACTTCGCTCCCCCCGGCTTCACATCAGGCCGCGTAGAACACGGGGCGCGTGGGGCGCGGGTTGCTGACGAACTTCATCTCGTTGATCATCTTCTTGAAGTCCTTCTGGTCGATGCCCGTGGAGCCCTGGGCCTGCGAGCGGGTGGCGTACTTCTCGTAGGTGTCCACCACCTTCTTCGCCTCCGGCGTGAGGCGGTCGTAGTTCTGGCGCGCCCACTTCATCGTGTCGGTGAACTCGGTGCCGGCCGCGTTGCCGTCCAGGTCGCCCGCGCCCTTCTCGATGGCGGCGGTCAGGTCGTTGCCGGAGATCTTGCCCTTCTTGGCGTCCAGGCCCTCCAGCGCGTCGCGCATGGAGCTGTCGTGGAAGGTCTTGAAGCCATCCATCTTCTTGAACATGGCGTCCGCCTCCTTCTGCGTCATGCCCTCCGGGCCGGCCTTCTTCGCGGCCTGCTGGTAGGTCTTCAGGACCTCCTTGGCCTCGGGCGTGAGGCGGCTCTCGTTCTTGGCGGCCCACTTCTCGAACTCCTTCAGCTCGGAGGTGGAGGAGTGGCCGTCCGTGTCGGAGATGCCGTCCTTGATGGCCTTGGTGAGGTCCTCGCCGGAGATGGGGCCGCTCTGCTTGTCGAGCGCCTCCGTGGCCTTGCGGGCGCTCACGTCACCGGCGCCCACCTTGCTCAGCTCCTTGTTCATGGCGGCGGTCTCCTTGTCGGTGAGACCGGTGCGGCCCTGGGCCTGCGCCGCCTGGGTGTGCTTGCGGTAGACGTCCAGGACCTCCTTGGCCTCCGGGGACAGGCGGCTCTCGTTCTTGGAGGCCCACTTCTCGAACTCCTTCAGCTCCGCGCCGCCGGCCTGGCCGTCGTGGTCCGCGGTGCCCGTCTTGATGGCGCGGGCCATGTCCTGGCCGGACACCGTGCCGCCGTGGCTCTTGCTGTCCAGGTTGGCGAGCGCCTTCTTCGCGCTGGCGTCACCCACGTCGCGCATCTCCGCGAGCATCTTCTTGAAGTCGCCCTGGGGGATGCCGGACTCGCCGCGCGCCTGGGAGACCGCCGCATACTTGCTGTAGATGTCCATCACCTGGCGGGCTTCCGGGGTGAGGCGCTCGCGGTTGTTGGCGGCCCAGTCCGCGACGGCGCGGTACTCACCGGAGGCGGCCTGGCCGTCCAGGTCACCGACCGCGGCCTCGATGCTGTCCGCGAACTGCTCCGCGCCGATGGAGCCAGAGGTCTTGTTCAGCTTGTTCATCTCCACCATGGCGCCCAGGTCCTTGGGCTGCCAGTTGTCACGCGGGCCCACGCAGCCGTGGCCCTGCGCGGAGAAGCGGTCACCGAGGTGCGCGTGGCGGGACTGGAGGTCGTGGAGCTGCGACTTCAGGCCCGCCATCTGCGACTTCATGTTGTTGAGGGTGGCCTTCATCTCCGCCGCCTGCTTCGCCGGGGACGAGCTGCCACGCAGGACCGCGAGCTCCTTGTTGCCGAGGGCCGGCTTGCCGTTGAGGGAGGTGGCGACGGCGGTGGAAGCGGACTTGGCGATGGTCATTTTTGATCTCCGGTGGGAGCGGCTTCCGTTGCGGAAGCAGTCATGCCGGGACCTATTGCGCGCGTCGTGCCAGCTCCCCGGGCCAGCACACCCTGAAGGATTCCATGGGGTTACGCTGCGATGACGCGAGAGCCGGGGTGGTGACAACAGTCACCAGCGGTGATGACTGTCACCATCCCCCCCGCCCCGGGGTGGTGACGAAAGGCATCACTTCCGGCGCGAGGGCTTGAGCGCCTTGCGCACGCGCTGCTTGCCGGCGGGACGGTCCGCGACGTGGACGTAGCCCCGCTTGAGGAAGAACGGGAGCGTGCCCGTGTAGGCCATTCCGTTGCTGATACGCGCTGAGCCCTTGGGTGGTTTCACCGGATAGCCTTCGAGGGTGGCGGGGCCCTCGCGACGCACCGCGGCCTCCACGGCGGCGAGCAGCGCGGTGGCCACGCCCTGGTTGCGCCAGTTCCGGTGGATGAAGAAGCAGGGCACGGAGGTGACGGTGTCCGCGTCGTCGCACGTGAAGCTGGGGGCGCGGTCCAGGCGCGAGAAGGAACGGCGCGGACCGAAGGCGGCCCAACCCACCGGTACTCCGTCCGCGTAGGCGAGGATGCCCTTCGCCTCTCCGCTCGCGACCAGGGCCTTGAAGCGGCGCTTTGCTTCAGGGCCTCGCACGTCGTCGTAGCGCTCGCCCTCCGGGATGCGCCAGTACATGCACCAGCAGCCGCCACAGGCGCCGTTGGGGCCGAAGAGCTTCTCGAGGTCGGGCCAGAGCTCCGGGGTGAGCTCCACGGTCTTCAGGTCGGGTGGCGCCATGGGGCGCCCGTTCTAGACGCCGCCGCGCAGCTCTGTCTCGGGCCAGAGGGCTCCGTCCCTCGGGGTGAGCAGGAAGGTCAACTTCCCCTGGTGGAAGCCGCGCACCGGGCCCGTGGGCTCCGGGTAACCCGGTGGCAGGAGCCAGTCCGGGGGCTGGAGTGGTGTGGTGGCGATGGACTGGCCCTGGCGCAGGGCTCCCACGTCCTGGTCCGTGAGTGCTCGCGAGGGCGTCCAGGGGAGCAGGTCGCGGCCGTGCCGTTCGATGCGCGCGCCGGGGCCCGGGTCCTTCCAGGGGCCGATGGCCGTGCGCTTCAGCGTGGAGAGGTGCGCGCCGCAGCCGAGTGCGCGTCCCAGGTCTCGGGCCAGGGAGCGGACGTAGTAGCCGCCACGGCAGGTGAGTTCCAACGTGCTGGCCTTGGGCAGGTCGTGCGAAAGCCAGCGCGCGGTGTGCAGGTACACGCGCGAGGGAGGCAGCTCCACGACTTCGCCCCGGTGGGCCTTGCGGTAGGCGGGCTCACCTCCGAGCTTCTTCGCGCTGGTGGCGGGCGGGATTTGATCCGTCCAGCCGAGGAACGGGCGCAGTGCTGCTTCGAGTTGCTCGGGGGTGAGCGCGGTCGCGTCCCCCTGGTGCACGGGGCGGCCGTGCAGGTCTCCGGTGTCCATCTCCGTGCCCCACTCCACGCGGGCCTCGTAGACCTTGGGCGCCGCGTGCAGGTGTTCGAAGAGGTGCGTGGCCGGGCCCACCAGCATCAGCAGCAGCCCTTCCGCGAACGGATCCAACGTGCCGCCGTGGCACAGCGCCGTGCGGCGGCCGGGCCTCGTCGTCTGCGCTTCCTCCTGGAAGGCACGGACGGTGGCGAAGCTGGTGGCGCCCACGGGCTTGTGCGTGAGGTAGAGGCCGGGGGTCATTCGTCGTTTCCGTTCCGCTTCACCGTCGTCGCGCCCTGCTGCTTCTCCAGGTGCACGGGCGAGGTGCCGGTCTTGTCCGCGATGACGGTCGCCAGGGCTTCCGCGTGCGTCGTCACCCAGACCTGGCTGTACTCGGAGGCTCGCACGATGAGCCGGCCCAGGGGCTCCAGCAGGTCCGGGTGCAGGCTGGTCTCCGGTTCGTTCAACGCGAGGAACGGCGGCGGTCTGGGACTGAGCAGCGCCGCCAGCAGACACAGGTAGCGCAGCGTCCCGTCCGACAGTTCCGGCGCGGACATGGGCCTCGACAGGCCGGGCATGTGCAGGAAGAGGCTGAAGCGTCCGTCCTCCGCTCGCACCTCCAGCCTGGAGCCGGGGAAGGCGTCGTCGATGCCCTGCTCCAGGGCGCGGTCATCGCCAATCTCCCAGAGGGTCTGGAGCGCCGCCGCGAGGTCGCGCCCGTCCGACGCGAGCACCGGCGTGCGCACGCCCACCTGCGGGTGCCGGGGCAGCGCGTCCGGGTCCGTGCGGAAGTGGTGGTAGAAGCGCCACGCGCTCAACGTGCGTTGGACTTCGCCCAGTCTGGGGAAACGGTGCGGTTCGGCGAGCTGATCCATCACCGACTCCGAGCCCCACAGCTCCGCGGGGAACGTGACGCGCTTCCCGTCCGCGTCGCGAAGGAAGGCCGTGCGGTCCTTGCGCTCCATCAACACCAGATGCCGGCCTCCGGAGTGCGCCCAGAGGTGCTCCTCCTTCACCTCCGGATCCAGGGTGAACATCGTCTGGGGTGGCGACGTGGGCACCACGCCGCACTGCAATTCGTAGGTGAGGTCGTCCAGGTCCACCGTCACGCGCATGCGCGCCGGCTTCTTGGGGTCACGGGGGCCGGCCCACATCACGCTCGAGGTGCCGCCCTCGTCCGCCAGCGTGCGCGCGAGCCGGCCTTCCGCCGCCGCCGCGAGCAGGTACAGCGCGCGGTACAGGTTCGTCTTGCCGCTGCCGTTGGGGCCCACCACCACGGTCACCGGCCCCAGCTCCAGGTGGAGCTGACGCACGGAGCGGTAGCCTGCGATGTCCAGACGCGTGAGGGCCATGACGTGCGCGCGAGCCTATCCGGCCTCCTACGGAGGGGGCCGCACCTTCGTCCGGCCGCTGCCCACCTCCCGGCACAGCGTCCAGCCGTCCTCGATGATTTCGTCGGACGGCACGGGCTCCAGCCAGCGCCGCGCCTCCTCACTGGCCCTGGCCTCCTCCAGTTGCAAGGAGGCACGGACCTCGCCACCCACGACCCACGAACCTTCCCCGCCGGACAGCATCAGCAGGTCCGTTTCGAGGTCTCCGACCATGAGGTGATCCGAGCTGGTGTACAGCGCGCGCACGCGCTCGTTGCCAATCACCACGAGCCCTGAGTCCGCCGGGTCGCCATCCATCAGGGCGCCATGGATGATGAGGTCTCCCAGCACGACGACGGTCCCCGATAGGTGGACGTGGCCGTGGAGCTCCAGGGGGCCCTGGTAGATGACCATTTCGTCGGAGGCCGTACCGAGCGTGATGAACGTGTCCCCATCGCGCTGCCGGGTCTCCGAGAAGGCTGGAAAGGAAGCCACCCGCCCGCCGTGACGCGCCAGCGCGTGCGCGACGATGAACTCCCAGTCCGGGGGGCTCCGCGCTTCGAAGATGGTGATGGGCTCGAAGGCCTGCCGCGTCAGCGCCGTCTCCAGCGCCTCCGCCATGCTGTCCAACCATTTGTCCCGCAGGCGCTGCTGCTCGGGCGTGGGCCAGTGAGGCTCGCCGCCCCAGTGGTCGACAATCTTTCCCCCGGGCAAGCGGTTGCGCAGGTCGGTGAGCGCGGCTTCGATGTCCGGGCGACGTGGGTGCATGACGGGCTTCTAGCTCCTCAGGGAGGGCTCGCGCATCCGCTTCGGGCCGTGGGATAGACTCTCCGCGACTTCGCGTCGGCCGTGGACCGCGAAGCCCCGCGCAGGAGCCTCCATCCCATGACGTCCTCCATTCGCCTCCTGGGCACGGGCCTCTTCGCCTGCGCCCTGTCCCTGTCCGGCTGTAGCGACTCCAACCCTCCCGGACCGGGACCTTCGGATCCGAAGCCGCTCGTCGAGCTCACCGACTACATCGACGTGGTCCCCAACGAGCCCTGCATGGACTCGAGCTACGCGTCCCCTCGCGCGAACTGCACCGACCCGGCCAGCTTCCCCCTCACGGGCTGTGACCTGGACGCGGTGCGCGCCGTGGAGCCTTCCGGCGTCTACCAGGCCGTCTTCCGCTACACCTCCGTGAGCGCGTTCGGCACGGGCTTCCGCCTGGACACCACCCCCAGCTTCCTGGGCAAGCCCCTGGTGCGAAACCAGGTGGGCCCCGAGGGGTTCTTCGTCACCGGCGAGTACATCACCTCCGCCAACAAGCAGCAGCGGTACGCGCTCGCGGGCTGCCGCGTTCCGGAGCCCGGCCGCATCACCGGCTGCTTCGTGCGCTGCACCGATGGCGTACCGGATTACTCCGGCACCTTCGACGCCCGGCGGATGAACCTGGCCCATGAAGCGGACACCGGCGCCCAGCCCATGCGCCTCGTCTCCGAGACCGCCGTTCCGGTGGGCGACCCCGTGGACGTCTACGTCACGAAGGGCCACGCCTACGTGGTGTCCCTGCCGCGCGGCAAGGAGGAGCCCGGCGGCCTGAGCGTCATCAACGTGAGCGACCCGGCCCACCCCGTCCTCGTCACCCGCCTGAGCCTGCCCAACGACAACTACTGGAACGGCGTCTGGGCCAAGGGAGACGCGCTCTACGTCGCCAGCGGCGACTCCGGCGTCATCATCTACGACATCACGAACCCCGCGGATCCCCGGTACGTGCGCGCGCTGCCCGGCGGCGCCATCAACGTGCACACCGTGTTCGTGGACGGCGACCGGCTGTACGCCATGTCCCCGTCCCCCAGCGGCACGACGTTCGTGTTCGACGTGTTCCGGCCGCTGGAGCCCTCTCTGGTCAGCCGCATCACCGTGCCCCACGAGCCAGGCGCCTACCCGCACGACGCGTTCGCCTACAAGGGGCGGCTCTACATCAACCACTCGACCACGGGCTACGTCGTCGTGGATGTCACCCGCACGGACGTGACGCCCGTGCTGGGCATGTATGCCTTCTCCGGCCAGTACAGCCACGCGAACGCGGTGGGCACCATCAACGGGCGCACCATCGCCTTCGAGGGTGGCGAGCGCCCTGGCGCGCACCTGCGCGTGCTGGACGTCACCGACCCGGCGAAAATCCGCCTCATCGCGGAGGTGCGCAAGCGCCCGCAGACGTCCATCCACAACATGGTGCTGGTGGGCACGCGGCTCTACGTGGCCTGGTACCACGAGGGCGTGCGCGTCTTCGACGTGGCCGACCCCGAGCACCCGAAGGAGGTGGCCGCCTTCGACTCCTTCCAGGAGGCACACCCGCGCAGCACCGACAGCCTCTACCAGGGGGCCATCGGCATGCGCGTGCCGGGCGACGGGCACGTGTACGTCGTGGACCTGTCGCGCGGACTGCTGGTGCTGGCGGAGCCGTGACGCGCGGGCGTCACTCCGTTTCGATGCGGTTGCGGCCGTTCTCCTTCGCCCGGTAGAGCCGGGCGTCCGCGGCGCGCAGCAGCTCGTCCAGGGTGGTGCCGTCCCTGGGCGCCACCGCGAGCCCCGCGCTGAAGGTGACGTGGAAGGTCTCCCCCGCGTCGCCTTCGAAGGTCATCGCCGACAGCTCCTCGGCGGTGCGGGAGAGGATCTCCTTCGCGCTCTCCGGCGTCTCGCCCAGCAGCGCGACGACGAACTCCTCGCCGCCCCAGCGGGCGCGCAGGTCCTCGCGGCGGAAGCGCGCGCCCAGCAGCCTTCCCAGACGCATCAGCACGCGGTCCCCCGCGAGGTGGCCGTACTGGTCGTTCACCTTCTTGAAGTGGTCCACGTCCAGGAAGCACAGCGCGAGCGGCCGGTCGCTTCGGCGCGCCTCCGACAGCCGCGTCGCCACCGCCTCCACGAAGGGACGGCGCAGCATCAGTCCCGTGAGCGCGTCTCGCTCCGTGCGCTCGCGCGACAGCCGTGCCCGCTCCAGCCGCGCGTGCACGCGGGCGCGCAGCTCCTCCTTCAGCACGGGCTTGGCCAGGTAGTCATCCGCACCGGCCTGGAACGCGGCCAGCCGGAACTCCAGCCCCACCTGCGCGGTGATGAGCAGGATGGGCAGATCCTGCCACTCCGGCGTCAGGCGCAGGATGCGGCACAAATCGAACCCACTGGGCCCGGGCATCTGCACGTCCAGGAGCAGCAGGTCCGGGCGGTGCTGCGCGAGCGCGTCCAGCAGGCCGTAGGCGTTCTCCAGCCCCACGACCTCCACGGCGTCGCTCACCAGCGCCTGGGAGAGGGCGCGCACCGCCTCCGGGTCGTCATCCACCACCATCACCTTCGAGCGCTCCAGCCGGCGCGTGGCCACCAGCCGCTCCGCCGCGGTGGCGAAGTCCTGCTGGGTGAAGGGCCGGGGCAGGAACAGCGACGCGCCCGCGTGCGCCGCGCGCACTCGCTCCTGCAGACCTCCGCCCGTGCTGGAGAAGGCCAGCGGCAGGGACTGGTGTCCCTCCATCGCGCGCAGCGCGCTCGCGGTGGCGAGCCCCGCCGCGCCCATGTGCAAGAGCGCCCCGTCCACCCACTGCCGCTCCACCGCGGCGCAGGCCTCCAGGGGCGTGGCGGCCGTCACCACGCGCACCCCTTCACGCTTGCCCATCCGCTTCGCGTCCGCGAGCACGCCCGCGTCCTCGTCCACCACGAGCAGCGTGCCCATGGCGGCGACGACGGCCTCCTCGGACTCCGGCTCCGGGGTCAGCACGGGCAGCGACACCCGGTCCTCCAGCGCGCGGAAGCCCGCGTCCACCTGGGCCCAGTCCAGCGTGCCCCCGGTCTTCACCGGCCGGAGCACGTCCTCCAGCGCGCCCGCCGCGATGCTCACGTCGCGGAAGCCGTAGCTGCCCGCGGTGCCGTGCAGCTTGTGCACGACGCTGTAGGCCTCTTCCATGGCCTCCGCGTCGCCGTGGCGCCCCTTGCCGAGCAGGGCCTGGAGCATGGCCAGCCGCTCCGGCAGCTTCGCGCCGTAGTCCGCGCTCAAGCGCGCCAGGCTGGCCGCGAAGTCGTCCACGGGCTCCGCGTCCTCCGCGTCCAGGGACTCCCGCGGCGGGGGCGGCGGCTGTGCCACCGCGAAGAGCTGCTCCAGCCACACCGCCAGCTCCTCCGGCCGGTAGGGCTTGTGCACCACGCGCGCCACGCCCAGCTGGCGCGTGAGCAGCTCGTGGCTCTTCAGGTCCTTCCAGAAGGCGGACGCGAAGAGCACCGGCAGGTCCGGCTTCGTCTTGCGCAGCTCCCGGATGAAGTCCGCGCCCGTCATGCCCGGCAGCAGGCCGTCCACGATGGCGGCGTCCACCGGCTTGGATTGGAGCACCGCGCGCGCTTCGGCGGCGGTGCGCGCGGGGGTCACCTGGTAGCCCCTGTCCCGCAGGAAGGTGCAGACCAGGGCCTGGAGGTCGCGGTCGTCCTCCAGGAAGAGCAGCGTCTTGTCGTTGCGCGCGGTGCTCATGGCATCGCCTTTCGGGGCTCGGCCGCGGCGTCGCGGCGGGCCAGCAGTCCGTTGAGCAGCTCCCGCACGGAGGCCACCAGCTCCTCCTCGGAAGCGCGGGCCTTCGTCAGGTGCCGGGTGATGCCCAGGGTGAGCTGGCGCTGGTCGGTGCGAGACAGCTCGCGGCCGGTGAAGACGATGAGCGGCGTGGCGCGGCCCTTGCCCTGGCGCAGGATGTCCACCACCTCGAAGCCGTCCAGCCGCGGCAGCCCCACGTCCAGCACGATGAGGTCCGGGGGCGTGTCACGCGCGAGCGCCACCGCGCTCTCTCCGTCCGCCGCTTCGATGCACAGCGCGCCCAGCCGTTCGAACTGCGCGCACAGCACCCGGCGCGTGGTGGCGTCGTCATCCACCACCAGCACGCGCGCCTGGCCTGGCTGGCGCATGGCGTAGCGCAGTGTCTTCAGCAACCGGGTTTCATCCACCGGCGTGGGCAGCCAGTCCACCAGCAGCGCCGTGCCCGCGTCCTTCGCCCCCGGCTGCGAGCGCCCGGACAGGGCCAGCACGGGCAGGTCGCGCGTGCGCGGCTGTTCCCTCAGGCGGCGCACCCAGTCCAGCACGGCGCCGTCCGGCATCCGCGTGTCCACCAGCAGCGCGTCCGGCAGCGCGTGCTCCACCGCCTGCACGGCCTCCGCGAGCGAGGCGGAGCGCACCACCCGGTAGCCTTCGTGCGACAGCAGGCCGCGCAGCAGGGCGGACAGCTCCGTGTCCGCGGTGACGATGAGCACGTTGTGGCGCGACTCGTCCCGGGGCAGCGGCGCGACGGAGGGAGCGCGCAGGGCCTCCAGGGTGAAGTGGAAGGTGGCGCCCCGGCCCGGGGGACTCGACACCTCGATGCGGCCGCCGTGCTGCTCCACGATGGCCTGCGAGATGGCCAGCCCCAGGCCGGTGCCGCCCTTGGAGCGGGTGTCGGACGCGTCCAGCTGCTGGAAGCGGCCGAAGAGGCGGGGGAGCTTCTCCTCCGGGATGCCGGAGCCCTGGTCCGTGACGCTGAAGCGCACCCGGCCGTCCACCGTGAAGCCGGCCGCCACCACCACGGAGGCGCCCTGGGGGGAGAACTTGATGGCGTTGGAGACCAGGTTGGTGAGCACCTGGATGAGCCGGTCGCGGTCGCCCTTCACCTGCGGCGCGCCCTCCACGTCCGAGCGCAGGGTGACATGCGCCGCCTCCGCCATGCCCTGCACGCCCGCGAGCGTCGCCTCCACCAGGTCCTGCGCCGCCTGCGGCTGGAGCTTCAGCTCCAGCATCCCAGACTCCATCTTCTCCAGGTCCAGGATGTCGTTGATGAGGCGGATGAGCCGTTCGGTGTTGGTACGCGCGATGCGCACCATGTCCAGCGCCTGCGAGGGCAGCTCCCCCACGATGCCGTTCTCCAGCAGGCCCAGCGAGCCGCGGATGGAGGTGAGCGGGGTGCGCAGCTCGTGGCTCACGGTGGAGACGAACTCGTTCTTCATCCGCTCCACGGCCTTGCGCTCCGTGAGGTCGCGCACGAAGACGGTGGTGCGCGGCGGGCCGTCCGCGTGCACGCGCGCGAAGGTGAGCTCCGCGGGGAACACGTCGCCGTCCGCGCGCAGGCACGGCGATTCCAGGCGCGCCGCGCCGTCCTCCTGGAGGAGCGCGGCGTGGACGGCTTCCCGCTGCGAGGCCGGCAGCGTCGCGGGCAGCGCCAGCGACATGAAATCCGCCCCCACCGCTCGCGCGGACGGCAGGCGGAAGTGGGTCGCCGCGGAGGGGTTGAACTCCGCGACGCGGCCGGACTCGTCCAGCACCACGATGCCGTCCGGCGACGCCTCCAGGATGGCGGCCTTGCGCGCGTCGCTGGCCCGCGCCTCCGCGCTCGCGGCGGACAGGGCCTGGGTGCGCTCCGCCACGCGCGCCTCCAGCCCCCGGTTGAGCTCCCCCAGCGCCGCGGACGCCCGCGCCAGCCGCACCAGCACGACGAGCACGTAGCCCACGAGCAGCAGGCACACGCCGAAGAGGACGATGCGCGTGCGCTCCGCGCGGGCCTGGGACTGCTCCTGGAGCTGGAGGTACGTGGTGATGAGGCGCTCGGCCTCCCCCGTGGCGCCGTGGTCCAGCAGCGCCTGGTAGGACGCGTCCGTGGCGCGCTGGAGCGCCATCAACTCCCGCGTGCGGGCCTCCAGGGCGTCCAGCGCGGCGAGGGCGGGGGCGGGCAGCGGCTGCTTCTCCCGCGCCCGGGCCAGACGCGCGAGCGAGGCCTCCACGCGGACCCCCGACGCCTCTCCCGGAGCGCGCGAGGCGAGCAGCACGTCCACGTCCATCGCCTCCACGTGCGCGCGCGGCGAGCCCGGAGGCAGCGCGGCAGCGGTGGCGGCGACGACGCCGGGGAAGGCCTCACGCAGGGCGGCGAGCTGCTTGTCCTTCTCGCGGGCCGCCGCCAGCAGGACGCGCGAGCCCTCCAGCACGCGCAGGTACGTGTCCAGGGACGCGTTGAGCGAGCGCATGCCCTCCGCGGGGAGGAAACCGGGCGCCGTGCGCAGCTGGCGGGCGCGGGCGGCCAGCGCGTCGAAGTCCCGCGCGGAGGAGCCGTGCAGCTGCGCCATGCCCACGCGCTGGCGCAGCACGTCCTGTTCCAGCTCCGACGTGGCCACGCGCAGCTGCCGCAGCTGGGTGCGGTAGTGGTCGTGGTCGGCGGTGGAGCCCGGGCGGCCCAGGACGAACAGGGCACACAGCAACACCAGGGCGCCAGCGGCCAGCGCGGCGGAGCGTTTGGACAGGCGGGGTTCCATCAAGGCACCAGGCGGCGGATTTCCTGCGGCAGGGTCATGGGGTCGAACGGCTTGCCGATGACCCCCACCGCGCCCAGCTCCAGGTAGCGCGCCACCTCCTGCTTCTGGACCTTGGCGGTCATGAAGATGATGGGCGTGTTCGCGGTGGCGGGCTGGGCGCGCAACCGGCCGAACGTCGTAGGCCCGTCCATGCCGGGCATCATCACGTCCAGGAGGATGAGGTCGGGGCCCTCCTGACCCGCCTTCTCCAGGGCCTCCGCGCCGGAGGACGCGAGCACCGTCTTCCACCCCCCCACACGGCTCAGGCTCAGCTGCCCGATGGTGCGGATGTCATCCTCATCGTCCACGAGCAGGACCTTCTCGATTTTCGCCATGGGAGGCAGTGCGCCAGGAAGAGGGGTTTGGATCGCGGTACGGAAGCGGGGGGGAAGTGGATGTCCGTCAGGCGACGTCGGGCTCCGGTTCGCACTCCGGCAGGTCGAAGGAGAAGCGGGTGCCCGCGCTGGGGGAGGTGCTGAAGCGCAGGGTGCCTCCCATGCGGGCCACCAGCCCGTGGGCGATGCTCAGCCCCAGGCCGGTGCCGGGGCGCTTGCGGGTGTCGGACGCGTCCGCCTGGGCGAACTTCTGGAAGACGCGGGACTGGAAGGCCTCCGGGATGCCGGGGCCGTGGTCCTGCACGCCCACGCGCAGGACGCCGTCCTCGCGGGTGAGGAACAGGGTGACGCGCTCGCCCTGGGGGGAGAACTTGATGGCGTTGGAGAGGAGGTTCGCCAGCACCTGGATGAAGCGGTCCTCGTCCACGCGGGCGCGGGCGTGGGGGAGGTCCACCACGGCCTCCAGGCGCACGCCGTATTCGTCCGCGTAGCCCTGGTGGGCCTGGAGCGCCTGGGCGAGCAGCGGCGCGACCTCCGTGGGCGCCAGGTTCAGGTCCAGCCGGCCGGACTCCATCTTCTCCAGGTCCAGGATGTCGTTGATGAGGCGCAGCAGCCGTTCGCTGTTCTTGTGGGCAATGCCCACCATCTGCGCCACCTGCGCGTCCAGCGGGCCGAGGATGCCGCCGCTGAGCAGCCCCAGCGAGCCGCGGATGGAGGTGAGCGGCGTGCGCAGCTCATGGCTCACGGTGGCGATGAACTCGTTCTTCATCCGCTCCACGCGCTGGCGCTCCTCCTCCAGCGTGCGGGCCTGGGTGACGTCGCGGGCGACGGCGTAGAGCAGCCCCTCCTCCGGGTCCGGCACGGCGTTCCACTGCAGCCAGCGCCAGGTGCCGTCGCGGCAGCGGGCGCGGTGCTCGAACTGGAGGACGGGGATGCCCTCCCGGGCGCGGGACAGGTGCCGCGAGGTGTCTGCGCGGTCCTCCTCCAGCGCCAGGTCCACCAGGGACGTGCTGTAGAGCTCCGCGTCGGAGAAGCCCAGGGTGCGGCTCCAGGCGCGGGACAGGCGCAGGAAGGTGCCGTCCATGGCGGCGATGCAGAGCATGTCCACGGAGACTTCGAAGAAGCGCTCCTGCTGCTCCAGCGCCGCGCGGGCCTCGCGCTCGTCCAGGGCGTTGAGCTCTCCTTCCGCCCAGGCGGCCATGTCCGCGAGCGCGGTGCGGTCCGCGTCCGAGAAGTCCCGGGGCTGCGAGTCGATGAGGCACAGCGTGCCCACGCGGCTGCCGTCCGTAGCGCGCAGGGGGTGGCCCGCGTAGAAGCGGACAAAGGGAGCGCCCAGCACGAACGGGTTGTCGTGGAAGCGCGGGTCCTTCAGCGCGTCCGGCACGATGAAGGTGGAGGGCGAGAGGATGGCGTGGGCGCAGAAGGACAGCTCGCGCGGCGTCTCCGTGCCGTCCAGGCCGATGCGGGCCTTGAACCACTGGCGGTTCTCGTCCACCAGCGAGACGAGCGAAATGGGCACGCGGAACAGGTGCGCCGCGGCGCGCACGATGCGGTCGAAGCGCTCGTGAGCGGGCGTGTCCAACAGACACAGCGAGCGCAGCGCCTGGAGTCGCCGCGGCTCATCCGAGGGCGTCGGGGGAGGAAGCATGGCGTAGCTCCCGTGCTACCCCACTTGTCTGCCATTGGGGAGAGGGCCCCACCCGAAGGCCCGGCCCCGGGTCAGGAGGACGAGCGGGCAGCCATCCTGTTGCAGCCCGAGAGGATTTGTCTGCTCTTGCCGCCTCGCTAACCCGCGCGGCGCTTGCGGGCGGCCCGCGGCTTCTTCCGGGGCGTGGGAGTGGGCGAAGACCCGGGCGCCGTCTTCGGGGGCATGACGGACACCACCGTGCGCACCACGCGGGCCACGGCCTTGAGCTGGCGGGGCTCCAGGTCGCGCAGCGTGCGCACCAGGCGGCGCAGCTCCAGTGAGTCCTCCTGACCTGGCGAGGCCCGGGGCGGCACCGGGGAGGTGCCGGCCCCCACGCCCAGCAGCGCGTCCGCGGACACGGACAGCACGTCGCACAGCCTCCGCAGGGTCTGGGCGCGGGGCAGCATGCGGCCGCGCTCCATGCGGCTGTAGACCTCCATGGCGATGCCCACGCGCTCCGCCACGTCCGCCTGCGTGAGTCCCAAGCGCAGCCGCGCGTCTCGGGCGGCGGCTCCAAACACCGTGTTCAGCTTTTCATTCACCGGGGCAGGCACGCGCAAAACCTTGCATCTCTCCCCAGGGGCGCAAGTTTTCGGGGGCCTGTCGGTCAGCGTTCCCGCAGCGCGAGCGCGCCCTGGATGATGAGGCCCATGGCCTTCAACCCCTCTTCATCCAGGGGCCGCAAGGCGCGCACCAGCCGGCGCAGGGAGGGGGGATCCTCCTCGCGGTCCGCCAGGGCCAGCGTGAGCGCCTCGTCCGGGGGCGACGGCCCGTCCAACCCCAGCAGCGTGTCCGAGCGGATGCGCAACACCATGCACAACCGGCGCAAGGTGGTGGAGCTGGGCAGCACGCGCCCGCGCTCCATGCGGCTGTAGACCTCCATGGCGATGCCCACCTGGCTGGCGACGTCGCCCTGGGTCATGCCCTGCCGCTCGCGGGCCTGTCGCGCCGCGGTGCCCACCGTGATGGCCAGCTCCTCGTTCATTGCCGCTCACCACCCCTGGCCGGACCGTGTCTCCCATGAAGTCAGGTGTCCGGCATCCTACCTGACACGGCAGCAACACTACCCCAAGGGGCGTGCGCCATGCTATGGACCCTTGAGGTCACTTCCATCCTTGCGCGAATGCATCCTCTCAGCCACGTCCTCCCTCTGGGATTCAACCCCCCACGTCCCGAAGCATCCGGGCTTTCCTTCCACGTAGGAGGCGCCACCCCATGAGCCTGGAGGGAGGACATCCGCTGCTCCTTCAGCCCCAGGAGGTGGTGGGCAGCTTCCGGCTGTTGAAGCGCCTGGCCACGGGGGGCTTCGGCACCGTGTTCCTGGCGGAGACCGGGGGGTTCCAGGTGGCGCTGAAGTTCGCGCTCCAGGGGCCGCAGGACTCCGAGGAGGGTTCGCAGGTGGACGCGCGCACGCTCAAGGAGGTGAGCGTGCTGCACCGCATGACCCATCCCAACGTGGTGGCGTTGCGCGGCTACCACCGCTGGCCGCACCCGCGCACGGGCTACCTGTTCCTGGTCATGGACTACGTGGAGGGTCCCACGCTGTCCGACTGGGCGATGGAGGCGAAGCCCACGGCGCGGCAGGTGGCGCGGCTGTTCGCGGAGCTGGCGCTGACGCTGGACTTCATCCACCGCGCGGGCGTGCGCCACCGCGACATCAAGGGCAGCAACATCATCGTGCGCGCGTCGGACGAGCGGCCGGTGCTGGTGGACTTCGGCGCCAGCGACCACGCCTGCGCCCCGGTCATCACCGACGGGCGGCCGCCGCCGGGCACGCCCAGCTACCGCAGCCCGGAGCTCCTGCGCTACTGGCTGAGCAACCCCCTGGGCATGGCCCGCTACGACTACCAGCCCACGGATGACCTCTATTCGCTGGGGCTCACGCTCTTCCAGGTGCTCACCGGGGACTTCCCCTATCCCCCGGACCTGCCGGCCGCGGCGCTGCTGGGAGGAATCCAGGCCATCAAGGGGCGAACCGCGCGTTCGCTCAACGCGCGCGTGCCCCGCGCCCTCGATGACATCTGTGGGCGGCTGCTGCGACTGGAGGCCAGCGAGCGCTACCAGATGGGCGCGGATCTCTACGCCGACCTGAGCGCGGCGCTGGAGCGCGCTCCGGACAGCTGGGACACGCCGCTGTTCAACACACCGCCGCCCCACGACGCCGTCACGGAGGAGTCCGACACGTACTTCGACGGCAACGAGGAGGCCCGCGAGCTGCGACGCTGGACCCGCTCGCAGGAGCGGCGCATCCCCGGCGCCGCGCCCCACTCCAGCGCGCCCACGCCGTCCGTGCCGCCTCCGCCCGGACCGACGCTGGGGCTGGCCGCGCCCCTGCCCCCGCCCATGCCCTGGTGGGTGGCCCGGCGGCTGGCGTGGCGGCGGCGGTGGGAGCGGTGGCTCCGGCGTCTGGGATTGCGCCGGGACGGGTGAACCCCAGGAGTTCCATGGCTCCAATCCAACCCTGGACGTTTGACGGCGACAGGGTTTGTGCTACCTGCGGGGTTGAGCGATTTCCGCTCCACCTGGGAGGTTGGAAGGCAGGCCATGAAGACGCCCGATACGACGACGGAGGAGAACCCCGGCATGCCCCGCCGCCCGCGCGTGCTGTTCACGGTGGGAGGCACGGCCTTCGAGTTCGTGCGCAAGCTGGAGGTGCGCTCCACCGGAGAGCTGCTGATGCTGGCGCGGCGGCGCTACCGGGGAGGGATGGGTGGCCCGGTGGTGATCAAACGGCTGCGCAACCCGTCCGGCTTCGTGGAGCGGCGGCGGCTGGTGGAGGAGGTGGAGCTGACGTTCCGGCTCAACCATCCGGGCATCGCCAAGGTCTACCACCTGAAGGCGTACCGGGGCGTTCCGCACGTGGTGATGGAGTACGTGGAGGGCCGGTCGCTGGACACGGTGCTCAACCTGGTGGCCATGCGGCGCAAGCCCATGTCCCCGGCCTTCGGTGCGTGGGTGGTCTCCGAGGTGGCGGAGGCGCTGCATCACGCGCACACGCTGCGGGATGAGTGGAACCGGCCGCTGGGCATCGTGCACCGGGACGTGAGCCCCCGGAACCTGCGCCTGGGCGTCCATGGCGAGGTGAAGCTCACGAACTTCACCGCCGCGTTCTCCACGCTGCCGGGGCGGGAGATCACCAGCCGCCCGCTGGTGAAGGGGGACGTGGCGTATGCCTCACCGGAGGCGCTGCGGCGCGAGCCCCTGGACGCGCGCAGCGACCTGTTCTCGCTGGGGCTGGTGCTGCTGGAGGTGCTGACGGGGACGCACCCGCTGGCGCAGGGGGACACGGCGCCTCCGCCCCCGCCGGACCTGCCTCTGGTGCAGGCCCAGGGCCCCACGTGGATGCCCCTGACGGAGGTGGCGGCGCGGATGGCGCTGGTGGGGCCTGGGGAGGTGGAGCTCATGGCCCGCGACGTGCCGGAGGGGCTGCGCGCGGTGGTGGTGCGGGCGCTGCGCCAGGCCCCGGCGGACCGCTTCGGCACGGCGGCGGAGCTGGCTTCCGTGCTGCGGGAGTGGCTGCGGGAGCATGCGCCCGCGTACGGGCGGCAGTCCGCGGCGGAGGAGGTGGCGGAGGCGGCCCGGGAGGCCACCGGCCGGCGCAACCAGGCGGAGCTGCTGGAGGGAGGGCTGCACCCGGAGGAGCTGACCGCGGAGGAGGCCGCGATGGCGTCCGAGGCCACCGTCTCGGAGGGTCCACCGCCGTTCCTTGGGGGTGACGACGTGACGCCGGACCTGAATGACGAGCCCTTGCCCGTGGAGGACCTGGATGAGCTGGCCAGTCCGGACGAGGAGGCCCCGGGAGACGACCTCGAGGACGACGACGACGGCCACCAACCGGTGTGAGTTCGTGTCCGCACCGGGTCCCTGGGACTCGGGTCACCCGAGTCCCCCGGGACCAGCGGGGTACCGAATGGCGGCCATGACTGTCTTTTCCGGACTTCGTGCGAGCCGCAAAGCATTCTGGTGTTTGGCGAAGCTTCCGTGAGTTGCTTGATTCCTCTCACTCAGCAACCCACTGCGTCACCCGGCCGGCGCGTTCCTCCAGGTGGGGCGCCGAGGGGGGGATGACAAATCCTGTCACCCGAGGGTCCACCGCGACTGACACGCATTCCACCCGCCAGTCAGCGCAAACCCAGACATTGACAGACTTTCACAGGAACCAATAAAAGGCGTGACAGCATTTTCACCCGCTGGCACTGTGATTTGCGTTTCCAGCTGTAGTCCAGACATACGCCGAGGGCCGGGAGGTCCCCCCGGGTCGGCGTAGGCCTGTCCATTCCCTCCATTTTCCATGACGTCCCCCGGCCGTGCTCGCTCCGAGCGCGGCACGGGAAGCGTGTCTCCGGGCTCCGGCCCGGTCACGTGAGGCCGGCGCGTGCCCGCTGCAAGCCATTGACTCTTTTCCTGACTGTCTTTGTCTCCCCAAGGAGTGTCGAGTGAAGCGAACGTCCCCTCGTTGGTTCCGGTCGCGCGGCATGTTGGGCGCGCTCTTGCTGTCCCTGTCTTCCCCGTGGATTGCCGCGTGTAGCTCCGGCTCGAGCGCGCCGGAGCCCTCCGCGCCCGCCGACCAGACGCAGTCCCAGGTCACCGTCTCCATTGGCGCTCAGGACCTCTTCAGCCAGGCCGTGAAGGGTCGCGTCTCCGCCCAGGCCTTCGCCTACAGCGACGTGAAGAGCATCCGCGTCGATGTCTCCGAGCAGGGCACCAACGGCCTCGTCATCTTCAAGAACTTCGACCTCTTCACCTCCGCCGGAGCGTGGACCGGGAAGCTCCCCTTCCTGCCCAAGGCCAAGGCCCTCACCTTCTCCGCCCGTGCACTCGATGCCTCGGGGAATCTCCTCTTCTCCGGCACCCTCGACGCCACGCTGAACCTCGACTTCGAGACCGTCACCATTCCGCTGGCTCCGGCCAACAACAACGCCGTCATCTCCCTCCCTCGCATCCGAAAGATCAGCATCCCCAGTGCCTTCGCCTCTTCGCAGTCGGGCAACATCACCTTCGCGGTGGAAGCAACGAATGGCGAAGTGCTGCGCTACGCCATCACCTCCGCCGTCACCGGAAGTGGCAGCTTCTCGCCCCTCAACGGAGCCATCACGCTGCAGAACACCGCGGGCGCCTTCGTCTCCCAGTACACGCCGCCGACGGTGTCTTCAGAGACGGTCTTCAACCACACCGTCACGGTGACCAACCCCGCGGGCCACTCCATCAGCACCACCTTCACCACGAAGGTGAAGCCCCCGGAGACGTCCAACGGCGTCATCGACACGTCCGTCGCCGTGCTCTTCAACCCCGTCATCAACGGCCTCAACGGCCTGCGGGTGCGCGACACGCAGAACGTCATCTTCACGGCGGACGTGAGTGACGACGGTGCCCAGGAAGCGCTCACCTACGCGTGGAGCTTCACGCCCGCTACGGGCACCACCTTCGACCCCGCGCCCGCGTTCACCGGGGACACCAACCCCTCCACGCTCCAGAACTACACCACCGCCGTGCAGGGTGACCTGAAGCTCGCCGTGACAGACGGCAACAACGGCACCACCACGCTCACCTACAAGCTCACCCCGGATCAGTTCCCGGACAACCCTGTCGCCGAGGGCCCGCTGGACGGTATCAACAGCATCCGCAACGGCCGGGACCACACGTGCACCCTCTTCAACAACGGCTCGGTGCGGTGCTGGGGCTACGGGGCCTTTGGTCAACTGGGCTACGAGAACACCCAGAGCATCGGTGACAACGAGCTTCCGTACACGGCTGGCGAGGTGAAGCTGCTCGGCAAGGCCACGAAGATCGCGATGGGTGGCAACCACTCGTGCGCGCTGATGGACACGGGCCTGGTGCGCTGCTGGGGCCTGAACAACTACGGGCAGCTCGGTTACAACAACACGGCCAACCTGGGTGATGGCGAGCCGGTGGCCAGCTTCGGCTACGTGAACCTGGGCGGCCCGGCCACGCGCATCACCGTGGGCGAGACGCACTCCTGCGCGGTGATGGCCACGGGCAAGGTGCGCTGCTGGGGCCGCAACCAGTACGGACAGCTGGGCTACGGCCACGTCAACAGCATCGGTGACGACGAGCAGCCCTGGAGCGCGGGTGACGTCGACCTGGGTGGCGTCACGGCCACGGATGTCGTCGCGGGCTCCAACCACACCTGCGCGCTGCTCTCCAACGACAAGATGCTCTGCTGGGGCTACAACCTGGAGGGCCAGCTCGGCTACGCCCACGCCAGCAACATCGGCGACAACGAGGTGCCGGGCAGCCAGACCGCGGTCGAACCGAGCGGTCCGATTGCACAGCTCGCCCTGGGCAACAACCACACCTGCGCCCTGCTGAAGACGGGCACCCTGCGGTGCTGGGGCGCCAATGGCCTGGGCCAGTTGGGCACCGGGCAGGCCGGCGGCAACTTCCTGTTCAAGGATTCCGGCAGCATCGACCTGGGCACCGGCGCCCTGCAGGTCACCGCGGGCGTGAGCCACACCTGCGCCCTGCTCTCCACGGGCAGCGTGCGGTGCT
The DNA here is from genome assembly GCF_003986945.1 of Corallococcus sp. AB018. NCBI lineage: Bacteria > Pseudomonadati > Myxococcota > Myxococcia > Myxococcales > Myxococcaceae > Corallococcus > Corallococcus sp. AB018. The sequence goes on from NZ_RAWR01000068.1 coordinate 33,118, forward strand.
GGGGGCAGGCGAACTTCGGACAGACGGGCTACGGGACCACGACGGCGCGCAACACGCCGGGCCCGGCCGTGGACCTGGACGGAGCCACCGCGTACCAGGTGGCGGCCTCCTCCTCCGGAAACTACACCTGCGCGCTGCTCTCCACGGGCAAGGCGCGGTGCTGGGGCCAGGGCAACTCCGGTCAGCTCGGCTACGGCAACACCAATCACATCGGTGACAACGAGCAGCCCTCCGCCGCGGGCGACATCCAGCTCCTGCCTCCCGCGCCGTAGTCGCCGTCTCCCTCGCGGGCGCCCTCAGGACCGGGCGCCCGCCTGTTTTCGCCTGTCATTCCCTTCGCCTTCAGGAGTCTTCCGTGCAGAGGTCATCCCCTCGTTGGTTCCGTTCGCGCGGCATGTTGGGCGCGCTCTTGCTGTCCCTGTCTTCGCCGTGGATCGCCGCGTGTAGTGCTGGCTCCAGTACACCCGAGCCCTCCGCGCCCGCCGACCAGACGCAGTCCCAGGTCACCGTCTCCATTGGCGCTCAGGACCTCTTCAGCCAGGCCGTGAAGGGTCGCGTCTCCGCCCAGGCCTTCTCCTAGAGCGACGTGAAGAGCATCCGCGTCGATGTCTCCGAGCAGGGCGCTGGTGGCCTCGTCATCTTCAAGAACTTCGACCTCTTCACCTCCGCCGGGGCGTGGACCGGGAAGCTCCCCTTCCTCCCCAAGGCCAAGGCCCTCACGTTCTTCGCCCGCGCGCTCGATGCCTCCGGGAATCTTCTGTTCTCCGGCTCGCTCGACGCCACGCTGAACCTCGACTTCGAGACCGTCACCATCCCGCTGGCCCCGGCCAACAACAACGCGGTCATCTCCCTGCCGCGCATCCGCAAAATCAGCATCCCCAGCGCCTTCGCCTCTTCGCAGTCGGGCAACATCACCTTCGCGGTGGAGGCCACCAACGGCGAGGCGCTTCGCTACGCCATCACCTCCGCCGTCGCTGGAAGTGGCAGCTTCTCGCCCCTCAACGGAGCCATCACGCTGCAGAACACCGCGGGCGCCTTCGTCTCCCAGTACACGCCGCCCACGGTGTCTTCAGAGACGGTCTTCAACCATACCGTCACGGTGACCAACCCCGCGGGCCACTCCATCAGCACCACCTTCACCACGAAGGTGAAGCCCCCGGAGACCTCCAACGGTGTCATCGACACCTCCGTCGCCGTGCTCTTCAACCCCGTCATCAACGGCCTCAACGGCCTGCGCGTGCGGGAGACCAGCAACGTCATCTTCACGGCGGACGTGAGTGACGACGGTGCCCAGGAAGCGCTCACCTACGCGTGGAGCTTCACGCCCGCTACGGGCACCACCTTCGACCCCGCGCCCGCGCTCACCGGGGACACCAACCCCTCCACGCTCCAGAACTACACCACCGCCGTGCAGGGTGACCTGAAGCTCGCCGTCACGGATGGCAACAACGGCACCACCACGCTCACGTACAAGCTCACCCCGGATCAGTTCCCGGACAACCCTGTCGCCGAAGGGCCCCTCGACGGCACCAACGCCATCCGCGGCGGCAGCAATCACACCTGCGCGATGCTGAATGACGGCACGGTGCGGTGCTGGGGCTACGGCAACTTCGGCCAGCTGGGCTACGCAAGCACCAACAACCGGGGTGATACCCAGGCGCGGCTGCCGTATCTGGCGGGCCCGGTGGGCATCCTGGGCAAGGCCACCAAGCTGGCCACGGGCGGTGACCACTCCTGCGTCCTGCTGGACACGGGCCTGGTGCGCTGCTGGGGACGCAACGACTTCGGTCAGCTCGGTTACAACACCACGCAGAACCTGGGCGACGGCGAGGCCGTGACCGAGTTCGGCTATGTCAACCTGGGCGGGCCCGCCATCCGCATCGCGGCTGGCAAGGACCACACCTGCGCGGTGATGGCCACCGACAAGGTCCGCTGCTGGGGACGCAACAACGCGGGCCAGCTGGGCTACGGCAACACGGACAACATCGGCGACAACGAGCAGCCCTGGAGCGCGGGTGACGTCGACCTGGGCGACAACACCGCCACCGACGTCGTCACAGGCGAAGAGCACACCTGTGCACTGCTCTCCACCGGCAAGGTGCTGTGCTGGGGCCTCAACACCTTCGGGCAGCTCGGCTACACGCACCTCCAGACCGTGGGCCTCTCCAACAAGCCCAGCAGCCAGACGCCGGTGGAGCCCACGGGACTTGTGGCCCAGCTCGGCGCGGGCCACAACTTCACTTGTGCGCTGCTTCGCTCCGGCTCCGTCATCTGCTGGGGCAGCGCCACCAACGGCAAGCTGGGAGGAGATAGCCCCACCTACGATTACTACTCCTCCTGCGCTGACTACTCCGGCTGGTGCACGTTCCGGAGGCTCCCTGGCCCGGGCGTGCAGAACGCCACGTCCGCGGTGAACTTCGGCGGAGTCACCGCCCTGCAGGTGTCCGTGGGCTCGGAGCACGCGTGCGCCTTGCTCTCCACCGGCACCGTGCGGTGCTGGGGCCTCAACAACTACGGACAGCTCGGATACGGCAACACCACGAGTTTGGGCACTCCGGGCGGCGCGGTGGACCTGGACGGCGCGACGGCCTACCAGATCAGTGCCTCCTCCGGAAATCACACCTGCGCGCTGCTCTCCACGGGCAAGGCGCGCTGCTGGGGCCGGGGCACCTACGGTCAGCTCGGCTACGGCAACACCAACCACATCGGTGACAACGAGCTGCCCTTCGGCGACGTCCAGCTCCTGCCGCCCACGCCGTAGTTCCTGAGCACTCGCGGGCGCCTGGCACACACCGGGCGCCCGCTTCGCCGTCTTCCCGTGTGAGCCATGACGAAGCCTGCCGCCGCCCTCACGCTCCTGCTGTTGTGCACCGCCGCCGCGTGCACCGCTCCGTCGTCCACGGGTGACACACCTCTGGAGCCGACGTCCGCGGTGACGTTCAACATCACGGCGGACACCGTCGGCTCCCAATCCCAGACACGGCGCGCGCTGGGCATCACCTTCGCGGACGTGGCGCGCATCCGCATCGACGTGGAGGACGCGGCCAGCCACAGCGCGCTGTTCTCCAACTTCGACCTGGTGCCGTCTCCCTCCGGGTGGTCCGGCACCATGCCGTCCCTGCCGCGCCATCAATCCCTCACCTTCATCGCGTGGGCCTACGACGGAAACAGCGCGCTCCTCTTCCAGGGCAGCACCACGCAGACGCTCATCGCGGACCGGGAGTCCGTGGCCATCACGCTGGCGCCCACCAACGACGGCGCGCCCATCACCCTGCCGCGCATCCCTCGCATCCAGCTCCCCGGCGAGCTCATCTTCGGCCAGCCCGCCACCGTCACCTTCTTCGTCGAGTCCACCTCCGGTGAGGCCCTCACCTTCGCCCTCACCGCCGCGAACGACGGCGGCGCCTTCGTGCCCTCCAGCGGGACGTTCACGCTCACCGGGACCTCCGGCGCCTTCGTCGCCCGCTACCTGCCGCCCTTCGGCATCCCCAGCCCCACGGACTACACGCACTCGCTCACCGTCACGAACCCGGCGGGGCACTCGGTCAGCACCACGTTCGTGACGCGCGTCCTTCCCGCGGATCAATCCACGGACTCGCTGGGCACCACCGTGCGCATCCTCTTCGCTCCCGTCATCCAGGGCCTGGCCGCGTCCCGCCTCGCTGGCACCTCCGAGGTCGCGTGGTCCGCCACCGTGTCGGATGATCAACCCGCCCGCACGCTCGACTACGCGTGGAACTTCATCCCGGACGCGCCCGTGACGCCCGCTCCGGGCTTCACCACCCAGGCCAACCCCACCGTCCTCCAGCATTACGCACCCTCGCTCCAGGGCCGGCTGTCCCTCCAGGTCACCGACGCCGCTGGGGCCCGCACCACCGCCACCTACCGCCTGGGCGCGCAGCAGTTCCCCGACGCTCCCGTGCAGGCCGGCGGCCCCACCGACGTCGCCCAGCTCCGCGCTGGGGACAGCCACACCTGCGCCCTGCTCAACGACGGCTCCGTGCGCTGCTTCGGCAGCGGCGCGCAGGGCCGGCTCGGCTACACCGGCACCGCCAACGTCGGTGACGACGAGACGCCCGCGTCGAAGGGCCCCGTGCCCCTCGCTCCCAGCGAGAAGGCCGTGCAGCTGGCCACCGGCCTGGGCCACACCTGCGCCCTGCTCTCCACCGGGCGCGTGCGCTGCTGGGGCGCCAATGCCTCCGGACAGCTCGGCCTGGGCCATACGCGCACCATCGGCGACGACGAACCCATCGCCAGCGTGGGCACCGTCGACCTGGGCGGCGCACGCGCGCTGCGCATCACCGCGGGCGACCGCCACACCTGCGCGCTCCTCTCCTCCGGCCACGTGCGCTGCTGGGGCGACAACACCCACGGACAGCTGGGCCTGGGCCACACCGACACGCTGGGCGACAACGAGCCTCCGCCCACCACCGACGTCCCCGTCGGCGCTCCCGTGCAGGACCTGGTCGCGGGCGGCGACCACACCTGCGCCCTGCTCTTCTCCGGCCGCCCACGTTGCTGGGGCGCCAACGCCTACGGACAACTAGGTTACAACCGTGATGATGATGTCGGTGACACCGAGTTGCCGTCGTCAGCGGGTGACGTGGACGTGGGCGGCACCGCCGTGCAGCTGGCCCTGGGCACGAACCACACCTGCGCCCTGCTGGACACCGGCGCCCTGCGCTGCTGGGGCGCCAACGCCTACGGACAGGTGGGCAACGGCAACCCCGACTACGCCACGCCCCTTACCGCCGTGACGTTGGGCTCGGGCCTCCGCGCCGTCCAGGTCGCAGCCGGTGCGCAGCACACCTGCGCCCTGCTCGAGTCCGGCCAACTCCAGTGCTGGGGCAACGGCGCCCGGGGACGGCTGGGATACGCCAACACTCGTTCCCTCTCCGCTCCCGGCACCGCGTTCATCGACGTGGGCGGCGCTCCCGCCACCTCCGTCACCGCGGGCGGCCAGCACACGTGCGCAGTGCTCTCCTCCGGCCGTGCGCTGTGCTGGGGCTTCAACACCTCCGGACAGCTCGGCTACGGCCACATGCGCGCCATCGGCGATGACGAGGCACCCGCGCTCGCCGGGGGCATCCTCCTCGTGTCGCCCTGACACCGCGCACGGGAGGGCCCTGATGCCTTGCGGCCTGCCCTCCAGGCCCGGGCGGGCGCTTCCGGAGCGGGGTGCCGGACACAGGGGGCGATGACGTGACGCAGGAGCTGAATGAGGAGCACCTGCCCGTGGAACGGCCCCCCGCGCGCGTGGACCGGAAGCGGAGCTTCCAGGCCTGTGATTCCTTCTGGTCTGGTAGTTTCTCGGGCGGAGGCCGTCCCGCTTGCCCTTCTCCTTCTCCGCGTTGAACCTGCCCCTGGTGCTTGGGGGACTGCTTCTCTTCACGGCGGCCCAGGCTCAGTCAGCATCATCTGTTCGCGAGCGCAGGGATAGGCGGGTTGTGCTCCCTCGCCCTGGTGAGCCCATCCTGGAGGTTCCAGTCGCGGCGGGCATCCTGACGACCCTCGTCCTCGATTCGGCGCTGGACCGGGCCTCCATGGAACTGGAGGGCCGCACTCGCTTCAAGCTCGTAGACGTGGGCGAGCGCTCCATCAACCTGGAGCCGGTGGTGGAGCTGGGCGCGGGTGAGCATCTGATGCTCCGCGTGCGCTTCGCGGATGGAGCCTTCCCCGAGCATGCGGTCTTCGCTCTCGTGTCTCACCCAGCCGTGGTGGACACCCGCGTGGAAGTATCCCGTCGTCCACTGGCCCCCGAGGCGCTTCAGGCGGAGTTGTCCGAGGTGCGCGCCCAGCTTGCGGCGAAGGAGGCCGAGCTTGCCGCACTCCGTGCACGCGGCGATGCGGGTAGCCCTGCGGCTCTCGCTCTGGCGGGGCTTCTCGGCGCGGACGGGGTATCGGCCAGGAACGTTGGCCTTCAGCCCGAGACGGAGATGCAGTCCTCACTGCGTGTCATGGACGGCCTCAGCCTTCGCGCGTCTGCCTGGAGAGTGGTGTCCGTGGAGGTGAAGAACTACGGAAAGACACCTTGGACGCCCACGGAAGCGCGTCTCACCCATTCAACGGGCGGTGTGCCGGTGCAGGTGCTCGGCGTTCACATGAAGCAGCCGCAGATTGGGCCCGGAGAGGTTGGCACCGTTGTGGTGGAGACGAAGGTGCCTGCCTGGGATGCGGGTACGTTGTTCCGCTTGGAGTTGGTGGATGCCACGGGCACGCGTCCTCTTCTCGTTCCATCTGTCGCGCTGTAGAGGTTGGTCATGTTGACGGTCATTCACCACCCCGCGCAGCTCCCGCCCGGGTACATGATTCACGGCTGGCGCGTGGTGAAGCTGCTGGGCGCGGGCACCTATGGTGCCGTCTATCGCGTGGAGATGAACGGCCGCCACTTCGCGATGAAGATCGCGATGCACCGGCCCGGGAGCGGCGACGCGGAGCAGGCGGACGCACGGTTGAAGCGTGAGCTGGGCTGCCTCGTTCACCTGACGCACCCGAACATCGTCGGCGTGCACGGTCACGGTCGCTTCCCGGACTTCGAAACAGGGTGGCTCTACGTTCTGCTCACCTTCGTAGAGGGCTACACCCTGGCGGAGTGGGTGGAGCGGGTGCACCCCACGGCCCAGGAGGTGGTCCGCGTCTTCGAGAAGCTCGCGGGCGCCATGGACTACATGCACGGGCGCGGCGTCTTCCACCGCGACTTGAAGCTCGCCAACATCATGGTGCGCGCCAAGGACGGCGAGCCCGCCATCCTCGACTTCAGCGCAGGCGACTACACGCACGCCGAGGATTTGACGGATGCGCCCCTGCCGCCCGGCACCCGGCGCTATCGCTCGCCCGAGGCTGCGCGCTTCTTCAAGGAGCATGGAGACGAGCGGGGCGCGCGCTATGAGTTCAAGGTGACGGATGACGTCTACGCGCTGGGCGTCTGCCTTTATGACGTGCTGACGACGGCGGAGCCCGCGAGCGGTTCCCCGAAGGCGGCCGTGGAGGGACGCTGGGTGCCCAGGTCCGCCCGGGAGTTGAACGCGCGGGTGCCGGCGGGACTCAGTGACGTGGCGATGCGCTTCATCGCGCGCGAGCCCGAGCAGCGCCCCCCCACGGCGGAGGTGATGCGCCGCGAGTTGGCGGCCCTCGCGGGCGAAGCGGGACCGGAATGGACCGTTCCCGTCCACGTCCCCTCCTTGAAGCCCCCTACCGCTCCCGCCTCCAACACGGATGAGGAAACGCCCCCCGCCCGCCGCGTGAGGCGGGCCCGCGCCGTGGATGCCGGAGTGGCGCTCCTCGTCGTGGCGGCCGTGGCGGGGGCCTTCATGTGGCTGCGTCCTGCGTCGCATTCTGTCTCCAGTGAGGACGTTGAGCATCCGCCCGCGCCCACTTCGCCTGGGGATGCGGGAGTTGCCTCCCTCGTTCCAGGACCCATGTCCCTCCAGGATGCGGGCCCCTCGCCTGACGCGGGCGACATGCTGGCTGCGTCGTCCCCTGGGGTAGCTTTGCCCCCACTCGATTCTGTCCGGAAGGAAAGCTCCGCCGTGAAGCGTGCTCCCATCGTCGCAAGCCCGTCCAAGAAGGACTCCACCTCCAGCACCAGGGCGGAGTTCCTCGCGAAGTGTGCTGCGGCGAGCGCCGCCGTCGCCCTGCAACTCGGCTGCCCTAGCAGCTCCCAGGTGCGTCCTGAATCAGGAGCGTGCCCCGAGGAAGCACGCAACGCCATGTTCCGAGGAACTGGAAATGGAGGGCTCGATCTGATGCCGAACCGTTCTTCTGTGCAGGTCACCATCGACAGGAGCCAGCCGGGCGATCCTGGTGATTTGGGGGTCTTCAGGGATGGCCCCGTGACAGGCGTTGTCTTCAAGGGCAATCGCACCATCCCCAAGGGAACGGTGTTCTCCGGCCGGTTGTGGACGGGAGACGGGACGTTCCTGCTGGCCCGCTACACCGAAGCGCACCTCCCGGACGGACGCACGCTGCCGGTGTGCTTTGCCATTGGGGATGAGGGCCCCGAGGGAGCTTGGGAGGGCTCCAAGCCGGGGGCAGTTGTCTACTCTCGTGTCGGGTATGCCTATTCCATGGACCGCTGGCCCTGAGTCTGGAACGTAAAGACTCGTTGCGTTTCCGTCGCTGCGGAGGCCATTCCGGGGATAGCAGGGAAATTCGAACTAGATGACCCGTAGCGTCGTTCACGCGTGGAGGCAGCCGGAGGTAGCTTTCCGTCTGCCTTTGCGCGGCTCCCTCGCGCGGGCATTCAGGAGCCCCCTTCATGTCCAGTGGTGCTGACTCCCGGCTCGCCGGGGGCACGGTCCTCTTTTCCCACGCGGGAACCGCTTACGAGTTCTTCCAGGAGCTGGGCATTGGCCGCAATGGCGAGCGAGTCCTCTTCGCCCGGCCCCGAACGCCCTCCGGCTACAGGGGGAAGGTCCTCGTGAAGTGCGTGCCCCTGCCGGAAGGGGCCGCGCCGGAGAAGTTCCAGCGGGCGCGGGCGCGGCTGGAAGAGGAGGTGCGGCTGGCGCAATTCCTCCAGCACCCCAACATCGCCCGCGTCCATGGCCTCTTCGAGATGAAGTTTGGAGAGGCACGAGGCCTGGGCGCCGTCATGGAGTGCGTGGAAGGCTTCAGCCTGGACACCCTCCTCACCATCGCTCAGCTGCGCGGGCGCTACTTCTCCGAGGCCTTCGTCCTCTACGTGGGCGCGGAGGTGGCGGCGGCCCTTGCGCATGCACACACCCGCACGGACGACGCGGGCAACTCGCTGGGCATCGTCAACCGGGACATCAACCCCGGTTGCATCCGCCTGCGGCCTGGTGGGGGCGTGGTGCTGACGGACTTCGGCGTCGCTTGCTCCAGTCTGCAAGGGCGCCTCGCTACGACGCTGCCGCGTCCTCCAGGAGAAGTCATCTACGCTTCACCCGAGGCGCTGGTGGGGGCGGTGACGGATGCGAGAAGCGACCTCTTCTCCCTGGGGCTGGTGCTGCTGGAGTTCGCCACGGGGCGACACCTCTACTACCCGGGGAATCTCAAGGTGGAGGACGAGTCCCCTCGGCTCTCGCGGGAGCAGAGCCAACGCGTGCTCGCGGCCATGACCACGACAATGGACATGAACCTGCCGCCCTTCGTGGAGGACGCCGTCCAACGCGCCATGGTGTTCAGCGGGAAGGACGTGAAGGAGGCCGCGTTCGGGCTGTCCACCTCGCCGCGCTCCGTCTTCCTCCGGCTGCTGTGCCGCGAGCCCGCGTCTCGCTACCCGACAGCGGCGGCGCTGGAGCTGGAGTTGCGCGGGCAGCTCGCGCGGCTGGGGCCGTACAGCGCGGCGGATGCGGTGAAGGAAGTAGAGACCGCCCTCTTTGAAGGCGGCGAGGCCCTGGAGGAGCTGAATCTGCTGGAGGACGAGGGCGGCATCGTCCCGGCCTTTCCGTCGCTGAGTCAGGACGCCATCCGCACGGAGCCGCACCCGCTGCGCAGCGCGGACGAGACGACGACAGAGCCGGGACCGGGCGCCTTGCGCCTGCCACGGCATTAACAGTCGCTGGCTCGACGCAGCCGACCTTCCCCCTGTGTGGCAGCGCTGGGCCCGCGGGTGCCGGGCTGAATGTCAGACGTGTGTCCTTTGCTCTCCTCGGAGGTGTCACGCCCAGGGGGCGTGGATGCGAATGACACGAAGTTGCTCTCCCCCACGCCGCAGGGGACGCCGCGGCCGGGGGCCTTCGCCTCGGTGGGCCTGGGGGTGGACCATGCGCGCTGATGCCCTCTTGCTGGCCCTGGTGCTGATGGCCATGGGATGCGCCTCCGTGCCGCAAGCGCATGGGCGTGGCCGAAGCTTGAGCCATGCGCCGCGAGAGGACTCCTCGCCCGCCTGGGTGGAGGCTCCGAACGACGAGCCCCCGCGCGCATGGAACGCTCTCCCCCGCGTCCTCTCCGGGTCTGAGCAACGGCTCCTGCGCCGCCAGCAGCCGCGTGACGACGTGACCGCCGTGGGAGACGGCGCTGTCGGGGGCGGGGCCCGGAGCAATGCATTGACGCGGCAGGCAGTCCTCGACGCGACGAAAGACGTGAAGGGCTCCCTGTCCCGCGTCGAGGCCGCGTTCACCCAGTTGGCGGCCCGTCCTCCGGACCTCTGGGGCTTCAGCCTCACCGGCGTCTTCACGCGCTACCTCGACCAGGGCTCCAAGCAGGTGACGTGGCTTCATGGCGCGCTTGGGAGCGCCACCGCGTTGACGGAGGCGGCCTCGGAAGTTGGCGACACTGACATGGAGTTGGGCCTGCTGCGCATGACGGGGCCAAAGCTCCAGGCGGCTCAGTTCGGGACGCTCCTGCTGGCCACCTGGGTGGACTTCCTCCACCTCGCGGACGCCATTCTCAGAAACTGCCCCATGTGCAGCGCCGAGAAGCTCTTCGTGGACCTTCATCGCG
>NZ_RAWR01000069.1:0-43316 GCF_003986945.1 Corallococcus sp. AB018
CCCCCTGCACCGCCTGCCTCCAAGCCGAGCGCCCCGGCCGCGGCGTCGTGCTCGGCGAGCCGGCTGAGCCCCATCCCCAAGCCCACCGCGAAGCCCCTGCCTCCGGCCGTGGCGTCCATGCGCGAGCGCATCATCAAGGCCGCCGTCGCGTGCGACTACGCGGGCCTCCAGAAGCTGGGGGACGAGAAGGGCCCGAGCGTGCGCTTCTCCTACGACCCCGACCAGGACATGGCCACCACCTGGCGCATCCAGGAGGAGTGGAAGGACAGCCCGCAGCCGGTGCTGGCGCGGCTGGTCCACGTCCTCAACCTCCCCTTCTACCAGGAGGGCAATCTGTACTGGTGGCCCACCGCCTTCCGTGAAGGCGCCACCGACGCGGACTTCGCCCTGCTCAAGGGCATCTATCCGGACGAGATGATCACCGACATGCGCAAGGAGAAGAGCTACATCGGCATGCGCGTGGGCATCTCCTCGGACGGCGACTGGCAGGCCGCCATCCAGGGCGACTGATCCGCCCCCAGGTCAGTCGCCGGTGACGAAGCGCGCGACGGCCTCCTGGACCTCCTCGTCACCCATCATCCCCACGTGGTCCGCCTGCGTCTCCAGCCGGTCCACGTGGAGCGGCCCGGGCGGCATGGCCCGCGCCGTCAGGACCGAACCATCTCCGTCCGCGAGCACCGGATCCTCGAACGTGGGCTTCCCGTCGATGAGCCGGAACGACTTGATCAACGGATGCCCCACGCCCACCACCGCCAGCGTGCGGAAGGGCGGCGGCGGTTCATCGTGCTCGGAGAGTGAGCGCGCCAGCTGCGAGCGCGCCTCCAGCATGCGCTCCAGCCACTGGCGATACGCGGGCAGCTCCCGCACCGCCGCGTCCTGGAACACGCCCCACCCGCCGTCGACCCACGCGCCCGGACGGTAGGCATCGAACGTCACCGGCTGGCCGCTCGCGTCCACGAAGAAGTCGCTCTCCATGGGCAGGAGCTGGAACGCGGACGCGAAGGTGAAGAGCGCCTCCGGTGACAGCAGCGACCGGTTGCGTCCCACCGGCGTGCCCAGGGTGAAGTCGTCGAACATGCCCGGCGCGCCCCGGAACGGCGTGCCCAGGAACACCACGCGCTTCACGTGCCGCGCGCCCGCCCACGTGGGCTCGCCCGTGTCGTCACCGGTGCCGTAGCGCAGGCAGTGCAACGTGATCAGCCCGCCCATGCTGTGCGCCACCAGGTTCACCTTCACCCGGCCACCCCGCGCCTCCGCGAGCGAATCCAGCAGCGCGCACAGCCGGTTCGCCGTCACGCGGTTGTCCTGCCGCCAGTCGTAGTCGAAGACGACGAAGCCCGGCAGCCGCTCGCGCCCGAACTCCAGGAAGCGCTTGTAGACGTCGTAGCGAGCCACCCACGGCAGCACCGTGAAGCGCGTCACCGGCCCGTCCGCCTCGAGCGGCCCGAAGCCCGGCGTCGCCCGCTGGCCAGGAAACGGCAGCGCCAGCGACCGCTCACCGCGCGTCAGCACGTCGCCCACGGACACCCAGGCCCGCTCATGCTCGCCGTCCGCCGTCGCGAGGAACGACCCGCGGTACCCAGGGACGAAGACCGTCACCTCCTCGCCCGCGGGCGGAGGAACCGCGACGCGGGAGGCCGTGCAGGCGCTCAGGAACAGCGAGACCGCGACCGGGAGGAGGCGCATGCGCCGCAACCTCAGCCTCGCGCTCCCTCCACGCAAGGCCCAGCCATCACGACCCCGGGCGGGTCATGACTGCCCTCGTGGAAAAATATGGATTCAAGGCAACCCGGCTTGCATGCCCCGACCCGTCCCGTGCAAAAGGCACGTCGCACACCCGGTCCGGGTCAAGGGAGTTCGAACCATGGATGAAATCGTCGTTCAATTGAAGTCACTTGCCCTGACCGAAGCGCTCCCGCTGCTGCTCAAGGTCATTGGGGCGCTGTTCGTCTGGTTCATCGGGCGGACGGTCATCGCCGGCTTCCGCAAGGTGCTGGACATGGGCCTGCAGCGGCGGCAGCTGGACGCCACGCTGATCCGCTACGTCGGTTCGCTGTTCACCGGCACGCTCACGATAATGCTGATCGTCGGCATCCTGGGGCTGATGGGCGTGGAGACCACGTCCTTCGCCGCGTTGATCGCCGCCGCGGGTATCGCCATCGGCGCGGCCTGGTCCGGGCTGCTGGCCAACTTCGCCGCGGGCATCTTCCTGCTGGTGCTGCGCCCCTTCCGCGTGGGCGAAGAGATTGAAGCGGGCGGCGTCGTGGGCATCGTCCAGGAGATCGGCCTGTTCGTCACCACGCTCGACACGTCGGACAACGTGCGGATCGCCGTGGGCAACAACCAGATGTTCAGCGACAACATCATCAACTACAGCCACCACCCGTACCGCAAGATGACGGTGAAGGTGCCGCTGATGCACGGCGTGGACGTGCGGGTGCTTCAGCAGGCCCTGGTGGATCGCATGGCCACGGTGAAGGGCGTCCAGGAGAAGCCCGTGCCGCAGGTAGAGGTCGCGGAGTTCACGTTCCAGGGCCCCATCCTGGCGGTGTGCATCTTCTGCAAGCCCACCGAGTACAACGACACGCAGGCCAACGTGGGCGATGCCATCGCGGAGATCCTCCTGGCCGCGAACTACATCGTGCCCACGGCGGCCCTGCTGACCGCGCCGCCGCCGCAGCTGGCGAAGGCGGGCTGAAAACGCAGTCGGTGACGGGTGGCGAGCAGGCCGGCGTCCGGCCTGCTCCCCCTCCTGGCGGGAGGACGACCCCGCGAGCAGGTTCCCCTCTGAGCGACACCGTGAGTCCTTCCGGTGATGAGTTCGGGGATCCCGCCTCTTCCAATAAATACGCGAATTCATTCGCACTTCCGGCTGGGCGCCCCCATGACAGCTCGGTTGCCTACGGAATAGTGTGGCCAGTGCGGATTTGACCCACCCTCCGCTTCTCGCGAGAGAACGGCGCAGGGCGTCATCCCGGAATCAGCGGCAGGCCTTACTTCTCGCGAACGCCACCGCCCCGGGTGGCGCCCGCGATGGCGTCCCCGAGCGCGGAGTACATGAGATGAGCCAGGATCTGTCGAAGCGGATCGCGAACCTCTCACCGGAGAAGCGCGCAGAGCTGCTCAGGAAGATGGCCGCGCAGAAGGCCGTCGCCGGCAACTCCGTCCAAGGCCTCATCCCAGCACAGGACCGCACGCGCCCGCTGCCCCTGTCCTTCGCCCAGCAGCGCCTGTGGTTCATTGATCAGCTGCAGCCCGGCACGTCCCTCTACAACGTGCCCATGGCGGTGCGCCTGGAGGGCGCGCTCGACGTGGCCGCGCTGGAGCGCGCGCTGCGCGAAGTGGTGCGCCGACACGAAGTGCTTCGCACGACCTTCCGCGAGGACGAGTCCGGCCCCGTGCAGGTGGTGTCTCCGGAGCCGGCGCTCGCGCTGGAGCATCACGACTTCACCGGCTCGCCACCGGAAGCAGCGTGGCGCCTGGCACGTGAAGCCGCGGCCCGGCCCTTCGACCTCGCGAAGGGCCCGCTGCTGCGCGCGCTGCTGCTGACGTCCGCGCCCAAGGAGCACCTGCTCGTGGTGGTGGTGCACCACATCGTCTCCGACGGTTGGTCCATGACGCTGCTGGTGCGCGAGGTGGCGCTCCACTACGGAGCCTTCGCGCGAGGACAGGCCGTGCCCCTGCCTCCGCTGGGTGTGCAGTACGCGGACTTCGGCGTCTGGCAGCGCGAGTGGATGCAGGGCCCCCGGCTGGAGAAGCAACTCGATTACTGGAAGCGGCAGCTGGCGGGAGTGCCCTCCGCGCTGGAGCTCCCCACGGACCTGCCCCGCCCCGCGGCCCGCAGTGGCCGTGGAGCACGGCATGAGCTCCTGCTGTCGCGCGAGCTGACGGAGGCGCTCAAGGCGCTGGCGCAACAGGAGGGCGCCTCGCTCTTCATGGTGCTGCTGACGGGCTGGCAGGTGCTGCTGTCGCGCTACGCGGGGCAGGAGGACGTGACGGTGGGCTCGCCGGTGGCGGGCCGCACGCGCGGCGAGGTGGAGGGCCTCATCGGCCTGTTCGTCAACACGGTGGTGATGCGCACGCAGGTGGAGCCCTCCGCGTCCTTCCGCGCGCTGCTGCACCAGGTGCGGGAGACGGTCCTCGCGGCCCATGAGCACCAGGAGTTCCCCTTCGAGCGGCTGGTGGAGGAGCTGCGTCCGGAGCGCACCCAGGGGCGCACGCCGTTCTTCCAGGTGATGCTCACGCTCCAGGCCTCCTTCCGCGGCGCGGCGTCCGTGGAGGGCGTGAAGCTGGAGGCGATGGAGCTGGACACGCTCACGTCGAAGTTCGACCTGATGCTCCAGGTGCTGGAGACGGAAGCGGGCCTCAAGGGCTTCCTCGAATACGACACCGACCTCTTCACCGCGCCCACCCTGACGCGCATGGCGGAGCACCTGCGCGTGCTGCTGGAGGGCGCCGTCCGCCGTCCGCACGAGGCCGTCTCCCGCCTGCCGCTGCTCACCGACGCCGAGCGCCACGAGGTGCTCCTCGCCTGGCAGCCGCCCCGCCCTGCCCCGCTGCCGTGGAGCACGCAGCACGGCGCCTTCGAAGCCCAGGCGGACCTCACGCCGGACGCGGTCGCCGCCACGTTCGGGGAACAGTCGCTCACGTACGCGCAGCTGGAGGCACGGGCCTCGCGGCTGGCGCGCCACCTGCGCCGGCTGGGCGTGGGCACGGAAGTGCGGGTGGGCCTGTGCGTGGAGCGCTCGCTCGACATGCTGGTGGCGGTGCTCGCCGTGCTGAAGGCCGGGGGCACCTACGTGCCGCTGGATCCGGCGTTCCCCCCGGACCGCCTGGCGTACATGGTGGAGACGAGCGGGATGCCGGTGCTGGTGTCGCAGCGCTCGCTGGCGTCCATCCTGCCGCCGCATTCGGCGCGCGTGGTGTCGTTGGACGGGGACGCGGAGGCCATCGCGGCGGAGGACGGCACACCGCTGCGCGACGCGGTGCCACCGGAGGCCGTGGCGTACGTGCTCTTCACCTCCGGAAGCACCGGGCGTCCCAAGGGCGTGCAGGTGCCTCACGGCACGGTGGCGCGCTTCCTGGCGGCGTTGCGGGAGGCGACGGGCATGTCCTCGAAGGACGTACTGGTGGCCGTCACCACGCTGTCGTTCGACATCGCGGTGCTGGAGCTGTTCCTGCCGTTGTCGGTGGGCGGGCAGGTCGTCATCGCGTCGCGGGACATCGCCGTGGACGGTTCTCGGCTGGCGGGGCTGCTGCGGCAGTGCGGGGCGACGGTGCTCCAGGCCACTCCCAGCACCTGGCGGCTGCTCCTGGAGACGGACTGGCGGGGCCCGGAGCTGACGGCCCTCACCGGCGGCGAGGCCCTGCCGCGCGAGCTGGCCGAGTCGCTGCTCCAGCGCTGCCGCGTGCTGTGGAACGTGTACGGCCCCACGGAGACGACGGTGTGGTCCACCGCGCACGCGGTGGCGTCGGGCACGGGCAGCGTGCCGATTGGCCGGCCCATCTCCGGCACGCAGGTGTACGTGCTGGACAGCGGGTTGAACCCGGTGCCGCGCGGCGTGCCGGGCGAGTTGTTCATCGGCGGCGAGGGCGTCACCCGGGGCTACCTCCACCGGCCGGACCAGACGGCGGAGCGCTTCATCCCGGACGCGTACGGCGGCGTACCGGGCCTGCGCGTGTACCGCACGGGCGACCGCGTGCGGTGGGCCGCCCACGGCGTGCTGGAGTACCTCAACCGCGTCGACAACCAGGTGAAGCTGCGCGGCTACCGCATCGAGCTGGGAGAGATTGAAGCGGTGCTGAGCCAGGCCCCGGGCGTGCGCGACGCCGCCGTGGTGGTGCGCGGCAACGGCGCCGACGCGCGCCTCGTGGGCTACGTGGTGGCGCGGCCCGGACAGGCGCTGGAGTCCCAGGCGCTGCGCGCGCTCATGAAGGAGCGGCTGCCCGAGTACATGGTGCCGTCCGCGCTGGTCGTGCTGGACGCGATGCCCCTGACGCCCAACGGCAAGGTGGACCGCAAGGCGCTGCCCGCGCCGGACGTGTCCACGGAAGCAGCGCGCGAGTTCGTCGCGCCGCGCACGCCGATGGAGGCCCAGGTCGCGGAGCTCTACGCGTCGCTCCTCCAGGTGCCGCGGGTGGGCGCCACCGACAGCTTCTTCGAGCTGGGAGGGCACTCCCTGCTGGCCACGCGGCTGACGTCGCGGTTGCGCACGGCGTACCTGGTGGACCTGCCCCTGCAGGCGCTGTTCGAGTCCCCCACCGTGGCGGAGCTGGCGGTGCGCATCGCGGCCTCGGCGAAGGATGCGCGCTTCGCCGGTCCGCCTCCGGTGGTGCCGGTGCCGCGCACTCGGAACCTGCCCACGTCCTTCGCGCAGCAGCGCATCTGGGTGATGGAGCAGTTCGATCCAGGCTCGGCCGCGTACAACATGCCGTTCTCGCTGCGGCTGACCGGGGCGCTGAACCTGGAGGCCCTGCGCCTGGCGCTGGAGCTGGTGGTGCACCGGCACGAAGCACTGCGCACCACCTTCCAGCCGACCGAGGACGTGCCCGTGCAGGTCATCGCGCCGCCCGAGCCGCTGGTGCTGCCGGTGGTGGACCTGCGAGCCCTGTCTCCGGAGCAGCGCGAGGCGGAGGTGCTGCGCCGCACGGAGGCCGAGGTGCGGCACCCCTTCAATCTGGAATCGGGGCCGCTGCTGCGCGCGTCGGTGCTGGTGCTGGATGTGCATGAGCACCTGGTGCTGCTGACCATCCACCACGCCGTGTTCGACGGCTGGTCCATGAGCGTCCTGATGCGGGAGCTGTCGGAGGCCTATCGTGCCTTCGTCGCGGGGGCGAAGCCGGTGCTGCCGGTGCTGCCCTTCCAGTACGCGGACTTCGCGGTGTGGCAGCGCCAGTGGCTGTCGGGCGCGGAGCTGGAAAGGCAGATCGCCTGGTGGCGCCGCGAGATTGACGGCATGCCGTCCGTGCTGGAGCTGCCCACGGACCGTCCCCGGGGTCCCCGAGGGGCGCACCCTGGCGCCCTGTTGCCGGTCGCCTTCCCCCTGGAGTTGTCGCGCGCAGTGGAGGCGCTCTGCACGCGCGAGGGCCTCACGCCCTTCATGTTCCTGCTCGCCGCGCTCCAGGTGTTGATTGGCCGCTACTCCGGCCAGGACGACGTGAGCGTGGGGTCCTCCGTGGCGGGCCGCAACGACGCGGAGCTGGAGGGGCTGCTCGGGTATTTCATCAACACGCTCGTGCTCCGCACCCGGATGGGCGGCGAACCCACGGTGCGGGAGCTGCTGAGCCGGGTGCGCACCACCACGTTGGGGGTGCTCGCGAACCAGAACCTGCCGTTCGAACAGCTCCAGCCGATGCGCGACCTGCGCGGGTCGCCGTTGTTCAACGTGCTGTTCCTCATGCAGAACATCCCGGAGGTGGACCTCTCGCTCGCGGGCGTGAAGGTGCAGGTCGAGGAGCGCATGGGCGCCTCCGCGAAGTTCGACCTCACGCTCTCCCTGTCGAGGACCGAGAAGGGCTTCACGGGAGAGCTGGAATACGACACCGACCTCTTCGACAGGTCGACCGTCGTGCGGATGATGCGGCACCTGCGGCTGCTCATGGAGGGCTTCGTCGCGCATCCGGACCGCCGCCTGTCGTCGGTGCAGTTGCTCGCGGGAGAGGAGCGCCAGCAGGTGCTGGTGGAGTGGAATGCGACGCGAGCGCCGTTCCCTGAAGCGTGCATGCACTCGCTCTTTGAAGAGCAGGTGCGCCGTGCTCCGGAGGCGCTGGCTGCTGTGTTCGAGGGGACGCAGCTGACCTACGCGCAATTGGATGCGCGCGCCAATCAGCTCGCCCATGCCCTTCGCCGTCGTGGCGTGGGGCCCGAGGTCCGCGTCGCGCTCAGTGTCGAGCGCTCCCTCGATATCGCCATCGGTCTGCTTGGCATCCTGAAGGCCGGTGGTGCCTGGGTGCCCGTGGATCCGCTCCTGCCCCGTGAGCGTCTTGCCTTCATGCTGGAAGACAGCGCGGCCCAGGTGCTCGTTACCCAGCAGCCACTGGTGGACCGCTTCCCCGAAGCACTGCATGCACGCGCGCTTTGCCTGGACACCGAGCGCGAATCGCTGGCCGAGGAGCCGACGAATGCGCCCGTGACGGGCGTGACGCCCGCGAACATGGCGTACCTGCTCTACACCTCGGGCAGCACCGGTACGCCCAAGGGCACGGCGGTGGAGCACCGCAGCGTCGCCAATCTCGTCACCCACGAGGCGGTGGCCTACGGCATTGGCCCCGGCAGCCGCGTGTTGCAGTTCGCCAGCCTCAGCTTCGACCTCTCCGTGGAGGAGATTTTCACCACGCTCTGCAACGGCGCCACGCTGGTGCTCGCACCGCTGGAGAAGCTGATGCCGGGCGCACCGCTGCCCGTGCTGCTGCGTGAGCAGGAGTTGAGTGTCGTCAGCCTCACCCCAGCGGCACTGGCAGCCACGTCGTCCGAGGGGCTGCCCAAGGTGCGCACCGTCATCTCCGGCGGCGAAGCCCTGCCCGCGGACGTCGTCGCGCGTTGGGCACCAGGACGGCGCCTGCTCAATACCTACGGCCCCACCGAAGCCACCGTCATCGCCACCTTCGGTGAGGTGGTGGCGGATGGTGAAGTGCCGTCCATCGGCAAGCCGCTGGCGAACGTGCACGTCTATGTCCTGGACCCGCACGGCCAGCCGGTGCCCGTGGGCGTGCGCGGTGAGTTGCACATCGGTGGCGTCGGCGTGGCGCGAGGCTATGCGGGACGCCCGGGACTCACCGCAGAGCGCTTCGTGCCGGACGCCTTCTCCGGTGAGGAAGGGGCTCGCCTCTACCGCACGGGCGACGTGGTGCGCTGGCGGGCTGACGGACAGCTGGACTTCGTCGGCCGCATCGACGCGCAGGTGAAGGTGCGCGGCTTCCGCATCGAGCTGGGCGAAGTCGAGAACGCCCTGCGCGCAGCCCCTGCCGTGAAGGACGCCGTCGTTCTCGCCCGCGAGGATGCTCCGGGCGACAAGCGGTTGGTGGCCTATGTCGTGGGTGAGTCCCTCGACGTCACGGCCCTCCGCGCATACCTCAAGCAGCACCTGCCCGAGTACATGGTGCCCGCGGCCTTCGTCCCCCTGGAAGCGCTGCCCCTGACGTCCAACGGCAAGGTGGACCGCAAGGCTCTCCCTGCTCCGGACGTAAGCGCGCTCCGGGCTTCGCACGCCTACGAGGCCCCGGCGACACCGCTGGAGGAGAAGCTCGCGGCCCTCTGGAGCGAAGTGCTTCGCGTGCCCACTGTCGGCCGCACGGACAACTTCTTCGAGCTGGGTGGCCACTCCCTGCTCGCCACGCAGTTGGTGGCCCGAGTGCGTGCCGCGTTCGACGTGGAACTGCCCCTCCGCGCCCTCTTCGAAGCTCCCACCATCGCGACACTCGCGGAGAAGTTGCAGCGCGTCTCTACCGGTACGCGCCTGCCTCCACTCACGCGTGCTCGCACCGAAGGTCCCCAGCCTCTCTCCTTCGCGCAGCAGCGTCTCTGGTTCCTCGACCAACTGGCGCCGGACGACGCCTCCTACAACCTCCCCGTCGCGCTGCGCCTCCTGGGCCGCCTGGACATCGAGGCCCTGCGCCGCGCCTTCGAGGCGCTGGTGGCGCGGCACGAAGCGCTGCGCACCACCTTCTTTGAAGAAGAGGGCCAGCCCCTCCAGCGCATCCATGCCCCAGCCGCCTGGGCGCTCCCCGTGCAGGACCTCTCGTCCCTCGAGGAGCCCGCTCGCGAAGCGGAGACGCTGCGGCTTGCCACTCTGGAAGCCCGGCAGCCCTTCCATCTCGTCCATGGACCGCTGCTGCGCACCGCCCTCCTGCGATTGGCTGAAGAGACGCACGTCCTCCTCGTGACGATGCACCACATCGTCTCCGACGGCTGGTCCATGGGCGTCCTCGTGAAGGAGTTGGCCACGAGCTACGCCGCATTCTCCGCGGGCCGTGAGCCGTCGCTCGCACCGATGCCCGTGCAATACGCGGACTTCGCCCTCTGGCAGCGCCAGTGGCTCCAGGGCGAGACGCTGGAGTCACAGCTCAGCTACTGGAAGCGCCAGCTGACGGGTGCCCCCGCCGCACTGGAACTGCCCACGGACCGTCCTCGTCCGGCCGTGCAGTCACGTCGCGGCGCCACGGTGCCCGTGCACTTCCCTTCGCAGCTGACGGACTCGCTGCGCAGCCTCGCCCAGCGTGAAGGCGCCACCCCCTTCATGCTGCTGCTCTCCGCCTTCCAGCTGCTACTGTCGCGCTACTCCGGCCAGGACGACATCAGCGTCGGCTCCCCCATCGCTGGCCGTACTCACGCAGAGGCCGAAAGCCTCATCGGCTTCTTCGTCAACACCCTCGTCCTTCGCACGCAGGTCCAGCCTCAATCGACCTTCCGCCAGCTGCTGGCCCAGGTGAAGGCCACCACGCTCGGGGCCTACGAGCACCAGCACGTTCCCTTCGAGAAGCTGGTGGAGGTCCTCCAGCCCTCTCGTGACTTGAGCCGCAGCCCGCTCTTCCAAGTCATGCTCGTCCTGCAGAACGCACCCGCAGAAGCCCTGCGCGTGCCGGGCATGGCCTTCCAGCCCATTCCCCTGGAGGGCAACTCCTCCCGCTTCGATTTGGCCCTCACCCTCTTCGAGGTGCCTCAGGGCCTCACCGGCTTCCTCGAGTACAGCTCCGACCTCTTCGACGCATCCACCGCCCAGCGCCTCATGGGCCACTTCGGCGTCCTTCTCTCCTCTCTCGCCGCCCAGCCCGACGCTCGCGTGTCCACGCTGGAGGTGATGACGGCGGCGGAGCGGCAGCATCTCCTCGTTGAATGGAACGAGACGGACGTCGCCTTCCCGCGCGACACCTGCATCCACCACGTCGTCGCGGAGAATGCCCGCCGCGCTCCGGACGCGGTCGCCGTGCGCATGAGTGAGAGAAGCGTCAGCTACGCGGGCCTCGACGCCTGGGCCCATGGCCTTGCCGTCCAACTCCACGCGGCCGGTGTCTCCCGTGGCAGCCGCGTCGCCGTCCTCGCTGAGCGCTCTCCAGAGTTGGTGGCGGGCCTCCTCGCCGCACTCAAGGTGGGCGCCGCCTACGTCCCCGTCTCTCCGGGCGTCCCTCCGGAGCGTCTGGCTTTCATGCTGGAGGACTGCGGTGCTTCTGTCCTCCTCACCCAGCAGCACCTGCGCGACTCGCTGCCGCCCCTCTCCGCTCGCATCCTCGCGCTTGAAGTGGAGACTGCGGCAGTCCAGCAGCCGCTGCTGGAGATGCCCGTGGGCCCGGAGGACCTAGCCTACGTCATCTACACCTCCGGCAGCACCGGACGGCCCAAGGGCGTCGCTGTCCACCACCGCGCATTGATGAACCTCGTCTCCTGGCACCAGCGCACCTATTCGCTGTCTCCCCAGGACTCCACCGCTCTCACCGCCGGCGTCGCCTTCGACGCTTCCACCTGGGAGGTGTGGCCTTCCCTCGCCTCTGGCGCCAGCCTCGTCGTCCCTCCCGAAGCCGTGCGTGCGGAGCCCTCCCAGTTGCTTCAGTGGCTGGCCCGCGAAGCCATCACCACCTGCTTCATGCCCACGCCTCTGGCCGAGGCCGTGCTGCGCGAGGAGTGGCCTCGCCCCATCGCCCTGCGTGCCCTGCTGACGGGCGGAGACGCCCTGCACCACGGCCCGCCTCCTTCGGTGCCCGCTGCCCTCTTCAACCACTACGGGCCCACCGAGAGCACCGTCGTCGCCACCTTCACCCCCGTCGCTGCCTCCTCGCGCGACGACGGCACGCGGCCTCCCATCGGACGGCCCATCGCCAACACCCGCACCTACGTCCTCGACGCTCACCTCCAGCCGGTGCCCGTGGGTGTCCCTGGTGAGCTCTTCCTCGCCAGTGAAGGCCTTGCCTGGGGCTACCTGGGTCAGCCTGCGCTGAGCGCGGAGCGTTTCATCCCGCACCCCTTCTCCTCCACGCCGGGTGCCCGCCTCTACCGCACGGGTGACGTCGTGCGCTGGCGCGCCGACGGCCAGCTGGACTACCTCCAGCGGCTCGACTTCCAGGTGAAGGTGCGTGGCTTCCGCATCGAACTGGGCGAAATCGAGGCCTCTCTCCTCGCCCATCCTTCCGTGCACGAAGCCGCCGTCCTCGCTCGTGAGGACGTCCCCGGGGACAAGCGCCTCGTCGCCTATGTCGTAGGTGAGGCGCTCGATGTCTCCGTCCTCCGCGCCCACCTCAAGCAGCACCTGCCCGAGTACATGGTGCCCGCCGCCTTCGTCCCCCTGGAGGCGTTGCCTCTCAACGCCAACGGCAAGGTGGATCGCAAGGCCCTCCCCGTCCCGGACGCTTCGCCGCTCGCGGACTTCGTCGCTCCTCGCGACGCCACCGAAGAGAAGCTCGCGGGCGTCTTCGCCCAGGTGCTGCGCGTGGAGCGCGTGGGCATCCACGACGACTTCTTCGCGCTCGGAGGCCACTCCCTGCTGGCCACCCAGCTCGTCTCTCGCATCCGCGCCACCTTCGATGCGGAGCTGCCTCTGCGCTCCCTCTTCGAAGCCCCTACCGTCGCCGCCCTTGCTGAGCGCCTGCGTACCGCCACGTCCGGCTCACGCCTGCCACCGCTCACCCGCGCCACCCACGACGGCCCGCCGCCACTGTCCTTCGCCCAGCAGCGCCTGTGGCTGCTGGACCAACTCCAGCCAGGCAGCGCCGCGTACAACATCCCCGCGGCCCTTCGGCTGAAGGGCCAGGTGGACATCGAATCCCTGCGCCGTGCGTTCGAAGCGCTGGTCGCCCGGCACGAGACGCTGCGCACCACGCTCGTCCAGCATCAGGGCCAGCCCGCGCAGCACATCCACGCGCCCACTGCGTGGACGATGCCTCTGCTCGACGTGTCCTCACTGCCCGAGCCCCAGCGGGAAGAAGAGGCGCGGCGCCTCGCGAACGTGGAGGCCCTGCGGCCCTTCGACCTGGAAGCCGGTCCGCTGCTGCGCACGTCCCTGGTGCACCTGGGCGATGCGGAGCACCTGCTCCTCGTGACGATGCACCACATCGTCTCTGACGGCTGGTCCATGGGCGTCCTCGTTCGTGAGCTCACGGCGCTCTATGCGGCGTTCGACGCGGATCAGGTGCCTGCCCTCGCGCCGTTGCCCGTGCAGTACGCGGACTTCGCCGTCTGGCAGCAGGCATGGCTCCAGGGCGAAACACTGGAGGCCCAGCTCGCCTACTGGAAGGAGAAACTCGCGGGTGCTCCCGCCGCGCTGGAGCTGCCCACGGACCGTCCGCGTCCGCCCGTGCAGTCGCATCGGGGTTCGACGGTCCCCTTGCGGCTCGCACGGCCCGTGTCCGATGCGCTCAAGGTCCTGGCCCAGCGTGAAGGCGCTACCCCCTTCATGCTGCTGCTGGCCGCCTTCCAGGTGCTCCTGTCGCGCTACTCCGGACAGGACGACATCAGCGTGGGCACGCCCATCGCCGGCCGCACGCAGGCGGAGACCGAAGGCCTCATCGGCTTCTTCATCAACACGCTGGTGTTGCGCGCCCGCGTCCAGCCGGAATCCACCTTCCGCGAGCTGCTGGCCCAGGTGCGAGGCACCACACTCGCCGCCTACGAGCACCAGCATCTGCCCTTCGAGAAGCTCGTCGAAGCGGTGCAGCCCGTGCGCGACCTGAGCCGCAGCGCGCTCTTCCAGGCGATGTTCGTCTTGCAGAACGCGCCCACCGAAGCCCTGAGCGTGCCGGGACTGTCGTTCGAACAGCTCCCGCTCGAATCGGCTTCGGCGAAGTTCGACCTGACGCTGACGCTGCAGGAGTCGCCCCAGGGCTTCATGGGCGTCCTGGAGTACAGCAGCGATCTCTTCGACGCATCGACCGCCCAGCGCATGGTGGGCCACTTCGGCGTCCTGCTGGAGGCCATCGCCACCCAGCCGGGCTCGACACTCTCTCGCCTGCCGCTGCTCACCGCTCCGGAGCGACAGCAACTGCTCGTCGATTGGAACAGGACGGACGCGGAGTTCCCGCGCGACACCTGCTTCCACGAGGCCTTCACGGCCCAGGCCCTTCGCACGCCTGCGGCCCTGGCCGTCGTCTGCCTCGACCAGCAGCTCACCTTCCAGGAGCTGGACGCGCGCTCCAACCAACTGGCGCACCGGCTGGTGAAGCTGGGCGTCGGCCCCGACGTGCGCGTGGTGCTGTGCGTGGAGCGCTCCGTGGAGGCCCTCATCGGCATCCTTGGCATCCTCAAGGCCGGCGGCGCGTACGTGCCGCTCGACTCCCGCTATCCGCGCGAGTGGCTCGCCCACGTCCTCACGGATACCGGCGCGCCGGTCGTGCTCACCCAGCAGCGCTTGCGCGACGTCCTGCCGCCGCACACGGCGCACGTCGTCTGTCTTGATCCGGACGTGGCGGACTTCGACGGGGAATCCCGCGAAGCGCCCGGCGTGGCCGTGTCTTCCGAGCAACTCGCCTACGTCATCTACACGTCCGGCAGCACCGGCCGCCCCAAGGGCGTGATGATCCAGCACCGCTCCGTGATGAACCTGCGGCAGGGGCTGTCCACCACCGTGCACCAGGGCCGAAGCACGGCGGAGCGGGTCAGCGTCAACGCCCCGCTGTCCTTCGACGCCTCCGTCCAACAGCTCGTGCAGGTGCTCGACGGCCACACCCTCTGCATCGTCCCCGACGAGGCCCGCTCCGACGCCGGTGAGCTGGTGAAGCGCATCGTTCACGACGCGCTGGACGTCCTCGACTGCTCTCCCGCGCACCTGCGCCTGCTGGTGGATGAAGGCCTGTTGGAGAAGGACACCCTCCCCCGGCGCGCGCTGGTGGGCGGCGAGGCGGTGGATCCCGGCACCTGGAGCCGCCTGGCCCAGCACCCGCGTCTGCGCGCCTTCAACGTCTACGGCCCCACCGAGTGCACCGTCGACGCCACCGCCTGCGCCTTCGACGCCTCTCCCATTCCCACCATCGGCCGGCCCCTGCCCAACGTCCGTGCGTACGTGTTGGACAAGTCCCTGCGCCCGGTGCCCGTGGGCGTCGCGGGTGAGCTCTTCCTCGGCGGTGAAGGCGTGGCGCGCGGCTACCTCAACCGCCCCGACCTGACCGCGGACCGCTTCATTCCGGATGCCTTCACCTCCACGCCCGGTGCACGCCTCTACCGCACGGGCGACGTGGTGCGCTGGCGCGTGGACGGGATGCTCGACTACCTGGGCCGCGCCGACTTCCAGGTGAAGGTCCGCGGCTTCCGCATCGAGCTGGGTGAAATCGAGTCCACGCTCCTCAAGCATCCCCAGGTGCATGCCGCCGTGGTTCTGGCCCGCGAGGACATCC
The DNA here is from genome assembly GCF_003986945.1 of Corallococcus sp. AB018. Classification (NCBI taxonomy): domain Bacteria; kingdom Pseudomonadati; phylum Myxococcota; class Myxococcia; order Myxococcales; family Myxococcaceae; genus Corallococcus; species Corallococcus sp. AB018. Next base: position 15,313 of record NZ_RAWR01000069.1, read on the forward strand.
CCGGCGACAAGCGGCTCGTGGCCTACGTGGTGCCTGCGGAAGGCACGGACTCCGCACTGACGGCGGACGTCCTCAAGGACTGGCTCAAGCAGTTCCTGCCGGAGCACATGCGGCCCTCCACCTTCCTGGTGCTGGAGGCCCTGCCGCTCAACCCCAACGGCAAGGTGGACCGCAAGGCCCTGCCCGCGCCCCAGGGCACCGCGCTCGCCTCCACCTACGTCGCGCCGCGCACCGCCGCCGAGGAGCAGCTCGCCGCCCTCTTCACGCAGGTGCTGCGCGTGGAGCGCGTGGGCATCCACGACGACTTCTTCGCGCTCGGAGGCCACTCCCTGCTGGCCACCCAGCTCGTCTCTCGCATCCGCGCCGCCTTTCGCACGGAGCTGCCGTTGAGGGCCCTCTTCGAGGCCCCCACGGTCGCCGCGCTCGCCCAGCGCCTCCAGGTCCAGACGCCGAGTCTCCGCCTGCCCCCACTCACCCGGACGGCCGAAGAGGGTCCACGGCCGCTGTCCTTCGCCCAGCAGCGCCTCTGGTTCCTGGATCAGCTCACTCCAGGAGATGCGTCGTACAACCTCCCGACGGCGCTCCGGCTGACGGGCCAGGTGGACGTGGAGTCCTTGCGCCGCGCCTTCGAAGCGCTCGTCACCCGTCACGACTCCCTGCGCACCACCTTCCGCGAGCACCAGGGCCAGACCGTCCAGCACGTCCATGCACCCGCTACGTGGGGCTTGCCGCTCGTGGACCTGTCCGCGCTGCCCGAGGCCCAGCGGGAAGCCGAAGCCCGGCGGAAGGTCGACGAGGATGCGCACCAACCCTTCCACCTGGAAGCGGGGCCGCTGCTGCGCACCGCCCTCGTGCGGCTGGCGGCCGAGGAACACCTGCTCCTGGTGACGATGCATCACATCGTCTCCGACGGCTGGTCCATGGGCGTGCTCGTCCGGGAGCTGGTGACGTTCTACGAGGCCTTCACCCAGGGCATCGCGCCGGACCTGTCACCGCTGCCCGTGCAGTACGCGGACTTCGCGGCGTGGCAGCGCCAGTGGCTCCAGGGCGAAACGCTGGAGACCCAGCTCGCCTACTGGAAGCAGCAACTCTCGGGGGCGCCCTCCGCGCTGGAATTGCTGACGGATCATCCGCGTCCGTCCATCCAGTCGCATGAAGGCTCGGCCCTCTCCATCCAGATTCCGAGGGAGACGTCCGAAGCCCTCAAGGCGCTGGCCGGACGCGAAGGCGCCACGCCCTTCATGGTGCTGCTCGCGGCGTACCAGGTCTTCCTGTCGCGCTACGCCGGCCAGGATGACATCAGCGTGGGTTCCCCCATCGCAGGCCGCACCCAGGCGGAGACCGAGGGCCTCATCGGCTTCTTCGTCAACACGCTCGTCCTGCGCGCACGCGTGGAGCCGAAGGCGACCTTCCGCGAGCTGCTGGCCCAGGTGCGAGGCACCACGCTCGCCGCCTACGAGCACCAGCACCTGCCCTTCGAGAAGCTCGTCGAAGCCGTGCAGCCCGCGCGCGACGCGAGCCGCAGCCCGCTGTTCCAGGTGATGTTCGCGCTGCAGAACGCGCCCACGGAGGAGCTGCGCGTCCCGGGCCTCGCCTTCCGGCAGGTGGCCGCAGAGGCGCGCTCCGCCAAGTTCGACCTCACCCTGACGTTGCAGGACTCGGCGCAGGGGTTCGTCGGGTGGCTGGAGTACAGTACCGCGTTGTTCAAGCAGGGCACGGTGGAGCGGATGGCCCGCCACCTGCGCACCCTGCTGGAGGCCGTGGCCTCAAGGCCCGAGCAGTCCGTGGCCGAGCTGACGCTGCTCTCTCGCGAGGAACGCCAGCGCATCCTCGTGGACTGGAACGACACGACCGCCGCCAGTCCCACGGACGTGCCCGTCCACGTCCACTTCGCCCGGCAGGTCCAGCGCACTCCTGACGCAGTGGCCCTCGAACAGGGTGACGCCACGCTGACGTACGCGCAGCTCGAAGCCCGTGCCAACCAGCTCGCCCATCACCTGCGCGCGCTGGGCATCGTCCCGGGTGCGCGCGTCGGCGTCGCCATCGAGCGCTCGTTCGAGCTGGTGACGGCGATCCTCGCCATCCTCAAGGCGGGCGCCGCCTTCGTGCCCGTGGATCGCAATGCGCCCGTGGAGCGCATCGCCACCTTGCTGGAGGACGCGGACGTCGGCGTCGTCCTCACCCACCAGCCCTTCGCCTCCAAGCTGCCCGCTTCCGGCACTCGCGTCTGGCTGGACGCGCAGCAGGACGTCATCGCCGCACGGCCCACGCATGCGCTCGACGTCTCCGTGGAGGGAGAGTCTCTCGCCTACGTCATGTTCACCTCGGGCTCCACGGGGCGTCCCAAGGGTGTCTGCGTGCCGCACCGGGGCATCACCCGACTGGTGCTCGGCAGCACCTTCATGCGCTTCGGGCCGGATGAGGTCTGGCTCCAGTTCGCGCCCGTCGCCTTCGACGCCTCCACGCTGGAGATGTGGGGCGCGCTGTTGCATGGCGCGAAGCTCGTCCTCGCTCTGCCCCATGCGCTCTCCCTGGAGGAACTGGCCACGCAGCTTCGCCGCCACCGGGTGTCGGCGTTGTTCCTCACGACCGCGTTGTTCGAACAGATGGCCCTGCACCAGGGTGAAGCGCTCGCGGGCGTGAGTCAGCTGCTCACCGGCGGTGAGCTGATGCCCTGGGCTCGCTTGCGCGACCACCTGGCGCGGCTCCCCGATGACGCGACGCTGATGCACGCGTACGGCCCGACGGAGAACACGACCTTCTCCACCACGCTGCCGTTGCATCGGGGAGCGGTGGTGGAAGGTCCGGTGTCCATCGGCCGGCCCATCCCCAACTCCACCGCCTACGTCCTGGGTGCCCACCTGCACCCGGTGCCCGTGGGCGTCGCGGGCGAGGTGTACGTCGGTGGCCCGGGCCTCGCCTGGGGCTACCTGCACCGCCCCGACCTGACCGCGGAGCGTTTCGTCCCCCACCCCTTCTCCTCCATTCCGGGCGAGCGGCTCTACCGCACGGGCGACAAGGCCCGCTGGTTGGAAGACGGCACGCTCGACTTCCTGGGCCGCGTCGACTTCCAGGTGAAGGTGCGCGGCTTCCGCATCGAGCCAGGCGAAATCGAGACCGCCCTGCACGCGGCGCCAGGCGTCAACGAGGCGGTGGTCGTCGTCCGAGGTGTCGACACGGACAAGCGCCTCGTCGGCTACGTCACCGCGCACGACGGGCACGCCCTGGAGGTGGAAGACCTCAAGGCCCACCTGCGCCGGCACCTGCCCGAGTACATGGTGCCGTCGGCCCTCGTGGTCCTGGAGGCCCTGCCCCTCAACGTCAACGGCAAGGTGGACCGCAAGGCCCTGCCCGAGCCGGAAGACACGTCGCGCTCTGTCGGATTCGTCGCGCCGCGCACCGCCACCGAGGAGCAGCTCGCGGCCCTCTTCGCCGAAGTCCTCCGCGTGGAGCGCGTCGGCATTCACGACGACTTCTTCGCGCTCGGAGGCCACTCCCTGCTGGCCACGCAGCTCGTCTCACGCGTGCGGGCCACCTTCGCGGTGGAGTTGCCCCTGCGAGCCCTCTTCGAGGCACCGACCGTCGAGGGCCTCGCGCCGAAGCTGGACGGAGCCGGGTCCGCGACGCTCCGCGCACCGCCGCTGCGGCCCGTCGCGCGAGAAGGAGCCATTCCGCTGTCCTTCGCCCAGCAGCGCCTCTGGCTGTTGGATCAGCTCCAGCCGGGGGATGCGTCGTACAACATTCCCACGGCGCTCCGGCTGACGGGCCAGGTGGACGTGGAGTCGTTGCGCCGCGCCTTCGAGGCACTCGTTGCCCGCCACGAGTCCCTGCGCACCACGCTCTCCGCTGCGCACGAAGAGCCGTCGCAATGCATCCAGCCGCCCTCTGGCTGGGAGTTGCCCGTCATCGACCTGACGGCCCTCCCCGAATCGCAGCGTGAGGAGGAGGCCCGGCGCGCGGCGGCGACGGAGGCCCATCGTTCCTTCCGGCTCGCCACGGGCCCGCTGCTGCGCAGCACGTTGGTGCGGCTGGATGAAGCGGAGCACCTGCTGCTGGTGACGATGCATCACATCGTCTCCGACGGCTGGTCCATGGGTGTCCTCGTCCGCGAGCTGGCGGCCTTCTACGAAGCCTTCAGCGAGGGGAAGGCGCCCTCGCTCGCGCCGCTGCCGGTGCAGTACGCGGACTTCGCGATGTGGCAGCGTCAGTGGCTCCAGGGTGAAGCGCTGGACGCACAGCTGGGTTACTGGAGGCAGCAGCTCTCCGGGGCCCCCGCCGCGCTGGACCTGCCCACGGATCGCTCGCGGCCGCCCGTGCAGTCACACCGCGGTGCCACGCTGGACGTGCGCATCCCCACCCAGCTCTCCGAGTCCCTCAAGGCCCTGGCCCACCGCGAAGGCGCCACGCCCTTCATGCTGCTGCTGGCGGCCTTCCAGGTGCTCCTGTCGCGCTACTCGGCGCAGGACGACATCAGCGTGGGTTCGCCCATCGCGGGCCGCACCCAGGCGGAGACCGAAGGCCTCATCGGCTTCTTCGTCAACACCCTGGTCCTGCGCGCCCAGATGGATCCGCGCGCGACGTTCCGTGAGCTGCTGGCCCAGGTGCGAGGTACGACGCTCGCGGCCTACGACCATCAGCACCTGCCGTTCGAGAAGCTGGTGGAAGCCGTGCAGCCCACGCGCGACCTGAGCCGCAGCCCTCTGCTCCAGGCCATGTTCGTCCTGCAGAACACGCCCACCGAAACACTGCGTCTGCCGGGATTGTCCTTCCAGACCCTGCCGCTGGAGTCCCACTTCGCGAAGTTCGATCTCTCCCTCGGTCTGCGTGAAAACCGGGACGGATTCGCCGGCACGCTGGATTACGCAACGGACCTGTTCGACGCCGCGACCGTCCAGCGGATGGCCGGACACTTCGGTGTGTTGCTGGAAACCATCGCGAAGCAGCCGGACACGCGACTGGGCGACTTGCCGCTGCTCACGGACGCTGAGCGCCAGCAACTCCTCATCGAATGGAACCCGCCTGCCTCGCAGGTGCCTCGGGAGTCCAGCATCCCCGCGATGGTGGAAGCGCAGGTGCATCGCAGTCCGGATGGACTGGCCGTCATCACGCCGGAGCGGCAGCTGACGTACCGGGAGCTGGACGCGAAGGCGAACCAACTCGCGCACCGGCTGCGCGGACTGGGCGTCGGGCCCGAAGTCCGCGTCGGCCTGTGCGTCGAGCGCACCGAGGACCTCGTCATCGGCGCTCTCGGCATCCTCAAGGCCGGTGGTGCCTACGTGCCACTGGACCCCAGCTACCCGCGTGAGCGCTTGGGCTGGCTGCTGGAAGACGCCCAGGGCCCTGCACTCGTCGCGCACTCCCATCTGCTTTCCGCTCTGCCCGAGACCACCGCCACGCCGGTGTGCCTCGACTCGGACGTGGAGCTGGCGAAGCAGCCGACGACGGCTCCGGTGGTGGACATCCACGCCGGACACCTCGCCTACCTCATCTACACCTCCGGCAGCACCGGCCGCCCCAAGGGTGTCGCCATCTCCCACGGCAACGCCGTCTCCTTCCTCCACTGGGCCTTGGAGACCTTCTCGCCGGAGGAACTGAAGGGGACCCTCGCCGCGACGAGCCTCAACTTCGACCTCTCCGTCTTCGAACTCTTCGCGCCGTTGAGCAGTGGTGGTGCGGTGGTCGTGGCACGCAACGCCCTGCACCTGGCGGAACTGAGCACCGCTTCCCACGTCACCCTCGTCAACACCGTGCCCTCCGCCATGGCGCAACTGCTGCGCCTGGGTGCAATGCCGCCTTCCGTGCGCGTCATCAACCTCGCCGGTGAAGCCCTCCCGGAGACGTTGGCGAAGCAGGTCTACGCCGTGCCCACGGTTGAGAAGCTCTTCAACCTCTACGGCCCGTCCGAAGACACCACCTACTCCACCGCCTCTCTCGTCGGCCGTGACGAAGTGCCTCTCATCGGCAAGCCGCTGCCCGCGACGCGTGCCTACGTGTTGGACGCGTCTCTCCAGCCGGTGCCCGTGGGTGTCGCAGGCGAGCTGTACCTCGCCGGTGAAGGCCAGGCTCGTGGCTACCTGCTGCGCCCGGAACTCACGGCGGAGCGCTTCGTACCGGAGCCCTACGGACCTCCCGGCGGCCGCATGTACCGCACGGGCGACCGTGTCCGTTACCGCCTCGACGGGCGCCTGGAGTACCTGGGCCGCATCGACTTCCAGGTGAAGGTGCGCGGCTTCCGCATCGAGCTGGGCGAAATCGAAGCCGCGCTCCGCCGCGCCCCGGGACTCAAGGACGTTGTCGTCGTCGCCAAGGGTGAGGCCGCCGACAAGCGCCTCGTCGCCTACGTCACGCCCAAGGCCGAGGCCTCCCTGGAGGTCGAGTCCCTCAGGGCCCACCTGCGCCAGTGCCTCCCCGAGTACATGGTGCCCGCCGCCTTCGTCGTCCTTCTCTCCCTGCCCCTCAACTCCAATGGCAAGGTGGACCGCAAGGCCCTGCCGGAGCCGGAGGCGCAGCAGGCAGGCAGCACCTACGAAGCACCGCGCACGCTCACCGAGGAGCAGCTCGCGAACCTCTTCGCCGAAGTCCTCCGCATGGAGCGAGTCGGTGTGCGGGACGACTTCTTCGCCATGGGAGGCCACTCCCTGCTGGCCACCCAGCTCGTCTCGCGCGTGCGGGCCACGTTCGAGGTAGAGCTGCCGCTGCGGACCCTCTTTGAAGCCCCCACCGTTGAAGCGCTCGCACCGAAGCTCGCGGGCGCCCGGTCCGCCGCGCTCCGTGCACCGCCGCTGCAGCCTTCGCCGCGCGAAGGCGTCATTCCGCTGTCCTTCGCCCAGCAGCGACTCTGGCTGTTGGATCAACTCCAGCCGGGAGACATCTCCTACAACATCCCCACCGCCCTGCGGCTGACGGGACAGGTGGACCTGGAGTCCTTGCGCCGCGCATTCGAGGCGTTGGTGGACCGCCACGAATCGCTGCGCACCACGCTCTCCGCGGAGCACGAAGAGCCGTCGCAATGCATCCAGCCTCCCTCCGGTTGGGAGCTGCCCGTCATCGACCTGACGTCCCTCCCCGAGTCGCAGCGTGAGGAGGAGGCCCAGCGCGCTGCGGCCACGGAAGCCCTGCGTGCCTTCAACCTCACCACGGGCCCGTTGCTGCGCAGCACGCTGGTGCGGCTGGGACAGGACTCGCACCTGTTGCTGGTGACGATGCACCACATCGTTTCCGACGGCTGGTCCTTGGGCGTCCTCGTCCGGGAAGTGGCGGCTTTCTACGAAGCCTTCAGCACCGGCCGCGCTCCCGTCCTCCCGCCACTGCCCGTGCAGTACGCGGACTTCGCCATGTGGCAGCGAGGCTGGCTCCAGGGTGAGTCCCTGGACGCGCAGCTGGGCTATTGGAAGCAGCAGCTCGCGGAGGCTCCGTCCGCGCTGGACCTGCCCACGGACCACCCGCGTCCGCCCGTGCAGTCCCGCCGCGGTGCCACGCTGGACGTGCGCATCCCGTTGGAGGTCTCCCAGGCCCTGAAGGCCCTGGCCCGGGATGAAGGCGCCACGCCCTTCATGCTGCTGCTCGCGGCATGGCAACTGCTCCTGTCGCGCTACTCCACGCAGGACGACATCAGCGTCGGTACGCCCATCGCAGGCCGCACCCAGGCGGAGACCGAGGGCCTCATCGGCTTCTTCGTCAACACGCTCGTCCTGCGCGCCTACGTGCAGCCGCAGGACTCGTTCCGACAGCTGCTCTCCCAGGTGCGCGGTACGACGCTCGCGGCCTACGAGCACCAGCACCTGCCCTTCGAGAAACTGGTGGAGGTCCTCCAGCCCGCGCGAGACCTGAGCCGCAGCGCGCTCTTCCAGGCGATGTTCTCCCTGCAGAACACGCCCATGGAGACGCTCCGACTGCCTGGACTCTCCTTCCAGACCGTCCCGGTGGACACGCGGTCCTCCAAGTTCGACCTCACGCTGACGTTGCAGGAGTCGCCCCAGGGCTTCGGCGGAACATTGACGTACGCCACGGACCTCTTCGATGCGTCCACCATTCAGCGCATGGCGGGCCACCTGGGCGTGTTGCTGGAGGCCATCGCCGCCCAGCCGGACGCGACGCTCGCGAGCCTGCCGCTACTCACCGCTCCGGAGCGGCAGCGGCTCCTCGTGGATTGGAATGGCCCCAGCGCTGAGTTCCCTCGCGACCTCTGCCTCCATGACGCCTTCAGCGCCCAGGCACTCCGCACGCCTGACGCGCTGGCCGTCATCTGCCGCGAGGAACAGCTCACCTTCCGTGAGTTGGACACGCGCGCCAATCAGCTTGCGCACCGGCTGGTGAAGTTGGGCGTCGGCCCCGACGTGCGCGTCGTGCTGTGCGTGGAGCGCTCCGTGGAGGCCCTCGTCGGCATCCTCGGCACTCTCAAAGCTGGCGGCGCCTACGTCCCCATCGACCCCAGCTACCCGCGTGACTGGCTCGCCCACGTCCTCCAGGACACCGGCGCTCCCGTCGTCCTCACCCAGCAGCGCCTGCGCGACTCGCTTCCTCCGCACTCCGCGCACACCCTCTGCCTGGACTCCGACTCCGCGGACCTCTCACGTGAGCCCGCGCACGCGCCTGTGACGCATGTCACGCCGGAGCACCTCGCCTACATCATCTACACCTCCGGCAGCACCGGCCGCCCCAAGGGCGTGATGATTCAGCACCGCTCCGTGCTCAATCTTCGCGTCGCCCTTGCCGCCACCGTGCACGCGGATGCTCAGCGTGGGGAGCGCGTCAGTGTCAACGCGCCGCTCTCCTTCGACGCCTCCGTCAAGCAGCTCATCCAGGTGCTCGACGGCCACACCCTCTGCATCGTCCCAGACGAGGCCCGCGCCGACGTCGGTGAGCTGGTGAAGCGCATCGGTCACGACGCGCTGGACGTCCTCGACTGCTCTCCCGCGCACCTGCGCCTGCTGGTGGATGAAGGCCTGCTGGAGCGCAAGGCCATCCCCCACCGCGTCCTCGTGGGCGGTGAAGCCGTGGACCCCGCCACCTGGCGTCACCTGGCCCAGGCTCCGCGCCCGCGCGTCTTCAACGTCTACGGCCCCACCGAGTGCACCGTCGACGCCACCGCCTGCGCCTTCGATGCGTCTCCGACTCCCACCATCGGCAGGCCCCTGCCCAACGTCCGCGTCTATGTGCTCGACCGCACGTTGCGCCCCGTGCCCGTGGGCGTCGCCGGGGAGCTCTTCATCGGCGGTGAGGGCGTCGCGCGCGGCTACCTCAATCGCCCCGACCTGACGGCGGACCGCTTCATCCCGGATGCCTTCTCCTCCACGCCCGGTGCACGCCTCTACCGCACGGGCGACATGGTGCGCTGGCGCGCGGACGGGATGCTCGACTACCTGGGCCGTGCTGACTTCCAGGTGAAGATCCGCGGCTTCCGCATCGAGCTGGGTGAGGTCGAAGCCGCGCTCCTCAAGCATCCCCAGGTGCACGCCGCCGTGGTGCTGGCGCGCGAGGACATCCCCGGCGACAAGCGGCTCGTCGCCTACGTGGTGCCTCCGGAAGGCACGGAGTCCGCGCCCACGCCCGAGGCCCTCAAGGACTGGCTCAAGCAGCTCCTGCCCGAGCACATGCGCCCCTCCGCGCTCCTCGTGCTGGAAGCGCTGCCGCTCAACACCAACGGCAAGGTGGACCGCAAGGCCCTGCCCGCCCCCCAGAGCGGCGCACTCGCCTCCAGCTACGTCGCCCCGCGCACTCCCACCGAGGAGAAGCTCGCGTCCATCTGGGCAGGAGTCCTACGCCTGCCTCAGGTGGGCGTGACGGATTCCTTCTTCGAACTGGGCGGGCACTCACTGCTGGCTACCCAGGTCGTGTCGCGCGTGCGCGCCGGGTTCAACGTGGAGCTCCCGCTGCGTGCCCTCTTCGAGTCCCCCACCGTGGAAGCGCTCGCGGTTCGCCTCTCGGGACTCACCCGCACGAGCACTTCGCCGCTCACCCGCGTCTCGCATGACGGTCCGCTGCCGCTGTCCTTCGCCCAGCAGCGGATGTGGCTCATTGATCAGCTCGAACCGGGCAGCCCCCTCTACAACATGCCCGTCGCCGTCCGGCTGGAGGGCCACCTGCGCGCGGACATGCTCGAGCGCGCGCTGCAGGAAGTCGTGCGCCGACACGAAGCCCTGCGCACCACCTTCACCCAGGTGGCCGGAGAGCCGGTCCAGCGCATCCACTCCGACAGTCCGGTGCCCTTGGGGCTCGTGGACTTCACGGACGTGCCGGAGGCGCAGCGCGAGCCCGAGACGCGGGACCGAGTGGACGCGGAGATGCGCCGGCCCTTCGACCTGCGCACCGGTCCGCTCATCCGCACGCTGCTCTTCAAGCTTTCCGAGCGTGAGCACGTCCTCGTCGTCACGATGCATCACATCGTCTCCGACGGCTGGTCGCTGGGTGTGCTCGTGCGGGAAGTCACCGCCCTCTACGCGGCCTTCTCCGCTGGGCTGCCGTCGCCCCTGCCTGCGCTCTCCGTGCAGTACGCGGACTACGCGGACTGGCAGCGCCGCACGCTTTCGGGTGAGACGCTGCGTCAGGAGATGGCCTACTGGGAGGGGAAGCTCTCCGGTGCGCCAGCCGTGCTGGAGTTGCCCACCGATTTCCCCCGCCCGGCCGTCCGGAGCACCGCGGGTGCGACCCTCGGCTTCACCCTGTCGCGTGAGTTGACGGAAGCCCTCCGCAGCCTGGGCCACCGTGAAGGCGGTTCGCTCTTCATGGTGCTGCTCGCGGCATGGCAGGGCCTGCTGTCGCGCTACACGGGCCAGAAGGACCTCAGCGTGGGCTCGCCCATCGCGGGCCGCACGCGCGCGGAGACGGAAGGCCTCATCGGCTTCTTCGTCAACACCCTCGTCCTGCGCGCGAAGGTGGACGAAGGCCAGTCCTTCCAGGCGCTGCTCCAGCAGGTGCGCGCCACGGTGCTGGAGGCCTACGAGCACCAGGAGGTGCCCTTCGAGAAGCTGGTGGAGGTCCTGCAGCCGACGCGCAGCCTCAGCCACACGCCGCTGTTCCAGACGCTGCTCGCGCTCCAGAACGTGCCCACGGAGGACGTGCATCTGCCGGACCTCCGGCTGCGAAGGCTGGAGGCCACCCACTCGACGTCGAAGTTCGACGTGAGCGTCTTCTTCACGGAGACGTCCGAAGGGCTGCTAGGCACGCTGGAGTACAGCACCGCCCTCTTCAAGCAGAGCACCGTGGAGCGGATGGCCCGCCACCTGCGCACGCTGCTGGAGGCCGTGGCCGCGAAGCCCGAGCAGCCCATGGCCCACCTGCCGCTCCTCTCCAACGACGAGCGCCAGCGCCTCCTCGTGGAGTGGAACGACACGGGCGTCACCAGCCCGACGGAGGTTCCCGTCCACGTCCACTTCGCCCGGCATGCCCAGCGCACGCCCGACGCAGTGGCCCTGGTGCTGGGCGACGTGACACTGACGTATGGGCAACTGGACGCACGCGCGAACCAACTGGCGTGGCACCTGCGCGCCCTGGGCATCGCCCCGGGTGCGCGCGTGGGCCTCGCCGTCGAGCGTTCCTTCGACCTGGTAACGGCGCTCCTCGCCATCCTCAAGGTGGGCGCGGCCTTCGTCCCCGTGGACCGCAATGCGCCCGTGGAACGCATCGCCATGCTGATGGAGGACGCGGACGTGGGCGTGGTGGTCACGCACCAGCCCTTCGCTTCGCTCCTGCCCGCTTCCGGCACCCGCGTCTGGCTGGATGCCCAGTCCGCGGAGATCGCTTCGCGGCCCACGCATGCGCCCGACGTTGGCGTGGACGGTGAAGCCCTGGCCTACGTGATGTTCACCTCGGGCTCCACGGGCCGTCCCAAGGGCGTCTGCGTGCCCCACCGGGGCATCACCCGCCTGGTGCTCGGCAGCACCTTCATGCGCTTCGGGCCCAACGAAGTCTGGCTCCAGTTCGCACCCGTGGCCTTCGACGCTTCCACGCTCGAAATCTGGGGCGCGCTGCTGCACGGCGCGAAGCTCGTCCTCGCTCCGCCGCACTCCCTCTCCCTGGAGGAACTGGCCGCCCAGCTCCGCCACCACCGCGTGACGTCCCTGTGGCTCACCGCCGCCCTCTTCGAGCAGATGGCCCTGCACCAGGGTGAAGCGCTCGCGGGCGTGCGTCAGGTCCTCGCCGGTGGCGATGTGCTGCCTGCCGCCCGAGTGCGCGAACACCTCGCGCGTCTTTCGGACGGTGCGACGTTCATCAACGGCTACGGCCCCACGGAGAACGCCACCTTCTCCACCACCTTCTCCATGCAGCACGGCACGCGCATGGAAGGCGCCATCCCCATTGGCCGGCCGCTCTCCAACTCCACCGTCTACGTGCTCGACTCGCACCTGCACCCGGTGCCCGTAGGCGTCGCGGGTGAGGTGTACGTCGGAGGCCAGGGCCTGGCCTGGGGCTACCTGAATCGTCCCGAGCTGACCGCGGAACGCTTCGTCCCCCACCCCTTCGCCTCCACGCCGGGTGAGCGCCTCTACCGCACGGGCGACCAGGCCCGTTGGAGGGAGGACGGCACCATCGACTTCCTGGGCCGCGTCGACTTCCAGGTGAAGGTGCGTGGCTTCCGCATCGAGCTGGGCGAAGTCGAAGCAGCTCTGCGCTCCGCCGTCGGCGTCAAGGAGGCCATCGTCGTGGCTCGGGGCGCCGACGCGGACAAGCGCCTTGTCGCCTACGTCACCGCGAGCGAAGGCCACTCGCTGGAAGCGGACACCCTCAAGGTAAGCCTCAAGCAGCGGCTGCCCGAGTACATGGTGCCGTCGGCCGTCGTGGTGCTGGACGCCCTGCCCCTCAACGCCAACGGCAAGGTGGACCGCAAGGCACTGCCGGAGCCCGACGCCCACGCCGTCGAGGCCCGGGACTTCGTCGCTCCCCGCGACGCGCTTGAAATGCAGCTCGCTCGCATCTGGGAGGACGTCCTCGGCGTCCGCTCCGTCGGCGTCCGCTCCAGCTTCTTCGAACTGGGCGGCCACTCCCTTCTCGCCGTGCGCATGCTCGCGTCCATCCGTGAGCGTCTCGGCCTGAGCCTCCCTCTGTCCGTCCTCTTCCAGCAGCCCACCATCGAGCAGCTCGCGCAGGTGCTCCGCGATGACTCACAGGACTGGACGCCCCTCGTCCCGCTGGAGCGCGGAGAGCCCGGGCACCGGCCGCTCTTCCTTGTCCACCCGGGCGGCGGCAACGTCCTCGCGTACTCGGAACTGGCGCGCCGCCTGGGGCCCTCGCTGCCCGTCTACGGCCTCCAGTCGCGTGGCCTCGACGGACGGCCCGTCGCCGAATCCATCGAGGAGATGGCCACCCTCTACATCGACGCCATCCGCACGGTGCAGCCTCACGGCCCCTACCAACTGGGAGGCTGGTCTCTCGGCGGCGTCATCGCCTACGAGATGGCCCGTCGCCTGCGCGAGGCCGGTGAAGCCGTGGACCTGCTCGCCCTCATCGACGCCCACGTCCACGGCCTGACGAAGCCCGCTCAGGAAGCCACGCACCTCGACTCCGAGGCCCGCGCAAGGCTCGCCTTCGCCCATGCCACCGCCACCGCCTTCGGCCAGGAGCTCTCCGCTTCGGACGAAGCCCTGGCACAGGGCGACGACGTGATGCTGGACCACCTGCTGCAGGAAGGACTCCGGGCGCGCATCCTCGACGCGCAGTCCGGCCCAGCCCAGCTGCGTGCCCTCTTCAACGTCTTCCGGGCCAACCTCTTCGCCCACGAGAAGTACGTGCCCCAGCCGTACGACGGCACCGCCCTGCTCCTGAGCGCCAGCGAAGCCGCTGCCGATGTCCCGCGTCACCGCGGGTGGGAGCCCCTGGTGCGTGGCGGGCTGGAGGTGCACGACGTCCCCGGTGGCCACCACGCCCTGATGCAGGACCCGTACCTCGGGTCTGTCGTCGAGCGCCTGCGTGAGGTGCTCGCACGGGCCTCCGGCACCGCGCCCCGGCAGTCCACGGGGAGCTGACTCAGGGGGTTGGAGTGAAGCGAGCCAGGGAGGAGACGCTGGGAGCAGGTCTCACCCCGGAGGACATCTGACGTCCTTCCCTCCCTGGCTTCGGGGAACCAGAACAATCCCGCAAATACTCGAATTCATTCGAGTGGGTGCTTATCCGCCCTCATGACAGGGACATCTTAGGCGGAATAATCTCACTCATATGAATTTGACCCACCCTCGCGCTTCTTTGGGAAGAGCGGCGCAGGGAGTCAATCCGGCACCAGCAACACGCCCGAGTTTCGCGAGCGCCACGGCCTCCAGTGGTGCTCGTACGCAGTGGCGGCCCCCAGTGCGGAGTACACGAGATGAGCCACGAGCTGTCGAAGCGGATCGCCAACCTCTCACCGGAAAAGCGCGCCGAGTTGCTCAAGAAGGTGGCCGCGCAGAAGGCCATCGCGGGCACCTCCGCGCAGGGTCTCATCCCGGTGCAGGACCGCACGCGCCCGCTGCCGCTGTCCTTCGCGCAGCAGCGCCTCTGGTTCATTGATCAGCTTCAACCCGGCACCTCCCTCTTCAACGTGCCCATGGCGGTGCGCCTGGAGGGTGCGCTCGACGTGGCCGTGCTGGAGCGCGCGCTGCGCGAAGTCGTGCGCCGTCATGAGGTGCTTCGCACCACCTTCCGTGAGGACGTCTCCGGCCCCGTGCAGATGGTGTCCCCGGAGCCGATGCTCACCCTGGAGCGCAAGGACCTCACGGGCTCACCGCCGGAAGAAGCGTGGCGCTTGGCGCGTGAAGCCGCTGCCCAGCCCTTCGACCTCGCGAAGGGCCCGCTGCTGCGCGCGCTGCTTCTGACGTCGGCACCGGGAGAGCACCTGCTCGTCGTGGTGGTCCACCACATCGTCTCCGACGGTTGGTCCATGACGCTGCTGGTTCGCGAGGTGGCGCTGCTCTACGGCGCGCTCGCGAGAGGGCAGGCAGTGCCCCTGCCGCCACTGGGCATCCAGTACGCGGACTTCGGCGTCTGGCAGCGAGAGTGGATGCAGGGGCCCCGGCTGGAGAAGCAGCTCGATTTCTGGAAGCGGCAGCTGGCCGGAGTGCCCTCCGCGCTGGAGTTGCCCACCGACTTCCCCCGCCCCGCCACCCGCGACGGCCGAGGCGCCCGGCATGACGTGCTGCTGCCGCGCGAGCTGACGGACGCGCTCAAGGCCCTCGCCCAGCAGGAAGGCGCCTCCCTCTACATGGCGCTGCTGACGGGCTGGCAGATGCTGATGGCCCGCTACTCCGGCCAGGAGGACGTCACCGTCGGCTCCCCCATGGCCGGCCGCACGCGTGGTGAGGTGGAGAGCCTCATCGGCCTCTTCGTCAACGCCCAGGTGCTTCGCACGCGGGTGACGGACACGGCGTCCTTCCGCACACTGTTGCGTCAGGTGCGGGAGACGGTGCTCGGGGCGCAGGAGCACCAGGAGTTGCCCATCGAGCGCCTCGTGGAGGAGTTGAAGCCCGAGCGCATCCCGGGCCGTACTCCCTTCTTCCAGGTGATGCTCACCTACCAGGCCTCCTTCCGCGGCTCCGCCTCCGTTGAAGGCGTGAAGCTGGAGGCCCTGGAGCTCGACACCTTCTCCGCCAAGTTCGACCTCACCCTCCAGGTGCTGGAGACGGACGCAGGCCTCAAGGGCTACCTCGAGTACACCACCGACATCTTCACCGCCTCCACCGCCGCACGCATGGCCGAGCACCTGCGTGTGCTCCTTCAGGAGGCCGTCGCTCAGCCGGATCACCGCGTGTCGTCGCTGCAACTGCTCGCGGGAGCAGAGCGCCAGCAGATGCTGGTGGAGTGGAACGCCACGCGCGCGCCGTTCCCCGAAGCGTGCATGCATTCGCTCTTCGAGGAGCAGGTGCGCCTCGCTCCGGACGCGGTGGCCGCTGTGTTCGAGGGGACGCAACTGACGTACGCGCAGCTGGATGCGCGTGCCAATCAGCTCGCCCATGCCCTTCGCCGTCGTGGCGTGGGGCCCGAGGTCCGCGTTGCACTCAGTGTCGAGCGCTCCCTCGATGTCGTCATCGGTCTGCTTGGCATCCTGAAGGCCGGTGGTGCCTGGGTGCCGGTGGATCCGCTCCTACCTCGTGAGCGTCTGGCCTTCATGCTGGAGGACAGCGCGGCCCAGGTGCTCGTCACTCAGCAGCCGCTCGTGGACCGCTTCCCGGAGGCGTTGCACGCCCGCGCGCTCTGCTTGGACACCGAGCGCGGCGCTCTCGCCACTGAACCGACGGATGCGCCCGTAACGGGAGTGACGCCCGCGAACATGGCGTACCTCCTCTACACCTCGGGCAGCACCGGTACGCCCAAGGGCACAGCGGTGGAGCACCGCAGCGTCGCCAACCTCGTCACCCACGAGGCGGTGGCCTACGGCATTGGCCCCGGCAGCCGTGTGTTGCAGTTCGCCAGCCTCAGCTTCGACCTCTCCGTGGAGGAGATTTTCACCACGCTCTGCAACGGCGCCTCGCTGGTGCTCGCACCGCTGGAGAAGCTGATGCCGGGCGCGCCGCTGCCCGTGCTGCTGCGTGAGCAGGAGTTGAGTGTCGTCAGCCTCACCCCCGCGGCACTGGCAGCCACGTCGTCCGAGGGACTCCCCAAGGTGCGCACCGTCATCTCCGGCGGCGAAGCCCTGCCCGCGGACGTCGTCGCGCGTTGGGCACCAGGACGGCGCCTGCTCAACACCTACGGCCCCACCGAAGCCACCGTCATCGCCACCTTCGGTGAGGTGGTGGCGGATGGAGAAGTGCCGTCCATCGGCAAGCCGCTGGCGAACGTACACGTCTATGTGTTGGACCCGCACGGCCAGCCGGTGCCCGTGGGCGTGCGCGGCGAGTTGCACATTGGCGGCGTCGGCGTGGCGCGAGGCTATGCGGGACGCCCGGGCCTCACCGCCGAGCGCTTCGTGCCGGACGCCTTCTCCGGTGAGGAAGGGGCTCGTCTCTACCGCACGGGCGACGTGGTGCGCTGGCGCGCTGACGGACAGCTGGACTTCGTCGGCCGCATCGACGCCCAGGTGAAGGTGCGCGGCTTCCGCATCGAGCTGGGTGAAGTCGAGAACGCCCTGCGCGCAGCCCCCGCTGTGAAGGATGCCGTCGTTCTCGCGCGCGAGGATGCTCCAGGTGACAAACGGTTGGTGGCCTACGTCGTGGGTGAGTCCCTCGACGTCACGGCCCTCCGCGCATACCTCAAGCAGCACCTGCCCGAGTACATGGTGCCCGCCGCCTTCGTCCCTCTGGACGCGCTGCCGCTGACGTCCAACGGCAAGGTGGACCGCAAGGCGCTCCCTGCTCCGGACGTGAGCGCGCTTCGGGCTTCGCACGCCTACGAGGCCCCGGCGACGCCGCTGGAGGAGAAGCTCGCGGCCCTGTGGAGCGAAGTGCTTCGCGTGCCCACTGTCGGTCGCACGGACAACTTCTTCGAGCTGGGTGGCCACTCGCTGCTCGCCACGCAGTTGGTGGCCCGCGTGCGTGCGGCACTCGACGTGGAGTTGCCGCTTCGTGCCCTCTTCGAGGCCCCCACCATCGCCGCCCTCGCGCAGCGCCTCCAGCTCACGGCGACCGGCACGCGACTGCCGCCCCTCACCCGCATCGCGCACGAAGGCCCGCCCCCGCTGTCCTTCGCCCAGCAGCGCCTGTGGCTGTTGGATCAGCTCCAGCCTGGCAACGCCGCATACAACATCCCCGCCGCCCTCCGGCTGAAGGGCCACGTGGACGTCGAGTCCCTTCGTCGCGCCTTCGAGACCCTCGTCGCCCGGCATGAAACGCTGCGCACCACCTTTGTCGAGCACCAGGGCCAGCCCGCGCAGTGCATCCACGCGCCTTCGACGTGGACGCTCTCCCTGCTCGATGTGTCCTCGCTGCCCGAGCCTCAACGGCAGGAAGAAGCGCGTCGCCTCGCGAACCTCGAGGCCCACCGTCCCTTCGACCTGGAAGCGGGTCCGCTCCTTCGCACCTCCCTGGTGCGCCTGGGCGACGCGGAGCACCTGCTGCTGGTGACGATGCACCACATCGTCTCGGACGGCTGGTCCATGGGCGTCCTCGTCCGCGAGCTCACCGCCCTGTACGCGGCGCTCCACGCGGAGCAGGCGCCCACGCTCGCACTGCTGCCCGTGCAGTACTCGGATTTCGCCGTGTGGCAGCAGGGATGGCTCCAGGGCGAAACGCTGGAGACCCAGCTCGCCTATTGGAAGGAGAAGCTCGCGGGGGCTCCCGCCACGCTGGAGCTGCTCACGGACCGTCCGCGTCCGCCCGTGCAGTCGCACCGGGGCGCGACGGTTCCCGTGCGGCTCGCCTTGCCGCTGACCGAGGCCCTCAAGACCCTGGCCCGGCAAGAAGGCGCCACGCCTTTCATGCTGCTGCTCTCCGCCTTCCAGGTGCTCCTGTCGCGCTACTCCGGCCAGGACGACATCAGCGTGGGTTCTCCCATCGCTGGCCGCACCCAGGCCGAGACCGAAGGCCTCATCGGCTTCTTCGTCAACACGCTGGTGCTGCGCGCCCACGTGGATCCACGCGCGACCTTCCGGGAGCTGCTGGCGCAGGTGCGCGGCACGACGCTCGCGGCCTATGAGCACCAGCACCTGCCCTTCGAGAAGCTGGTGGAGGTCCTCCAGCCCGTGCGCGACCTGAGTCGCAGCGCGCTCTTCCAGGCGATGTTCACCCTGCAGAACGCGCCCATGGATGCGCTTCGCGTGCCGGGCCTGTCGTTCGAACAGCTCCCGCTCGAATCGAACTCCGCGAAGTTCGACCTGTCCCTGACGCTTCAGGACTCGCCTCAGGGCTTCATGGGCGTGCTGGAATACAGCAGCGACCTCTTCGACGCCGCCACCGTCCAGCGCATGGTGGGCCACCTGGACGTCCTGCTGGAGGCCATCGCCGAGCAGCCGGACTCGACGCTCGCGGGCCTGCCCTTGCTCACGGCTCCAGAGCGCCGGCAGCTCCTCGTGGACTGGACCAGGACGGACGCGGAGTTCCCTCGCGACACCTGCTTCCACGAGGCCTTCACGGCCCAGGCCCTTCGCACGCCTGAAGCCCTGGCCGTCGTCTGCCGCGACCAGCAGCTCACCTTCCAGGAGCTGGACGCGCGCTCCAACCAACTGGCGCACCGGCTGGTGAAGCTGGGCGTCGGCCCCGACGTGCGCGTGGTGCTGTGCGTGGAGCGCTCCGTGGAGGCCCTCGTCGGCATCCTGGGCATCCACAAAGCCGGCGGCGCCTATGTGCCCCTCGACTTCCGCTACCCGGGCGAGTGGCTCGCCCACGTCCTCACGGACACCGGCGCGCCCGTGGTGCTCACCCAGCAGCGCCTGCGCGACGTGCTTCCCCAGCACACCGCCCACGTCGTCCTCCTCGATCCGGATGCGGAGGAGCTCGCGGCCGAGTCCCGCGAAGCCCCCGGCGTGGCCGTCTCCGCCGAGCACCTGGCGTACATCATCTACACCTCTGGCAGCACCGGCCGCCCCAAGGGCGTGATGATCCAGCACCGCTCCGTGATGAACCTGCGGCAGGGGCTGGCCACCACCGTGCACCAGGGCCGAAGCACGGCGGAGCGGGTCAGCGTCAACGCCCCACTGTCCTTCGACGCCTCCGTCCAGCAGCTCGTGCAGGTGCTCGACGGCCACACCCTCTGCATCGTCCCGGAAGAGGCCCGCTCGGATGCGGGTGAGCTGGTGAAGCGCATCGGGCAGGACGCGCTGGAGGTCCTCGACTGCTCTCCCGCGCACCTGCGCATGCTGATGGATGAAGGCCTGCTGGAGAAGGACGTCCTCCCCCGGCGCGCGCTGGTGGGCGGCGAGGCGGTGGATCCCGGCACCTGGAGCCGCCTGGCCCAGCATCCGCGTCTGCGCGCCTTCAACGTCTACGGCCCCACCGAGTGCACCGTCGACGCCACCGCCTGCGCCTTCGACGCCTCTGCGTCGCCCACCATCGGTCGGCCCCTGTCCAACGTCCGTGCTTACGTGTTGGACAAGTCCCTTCGCCCGGTGCCCGTGGGCGTCGCGGGTGAGCTCTTCCTCGGCGGTGAAGGCGTGGCCCGCGGCTACCTCAACCGCCCCGACCTGACGGCGGAGCGCTTCATCCCCGATGCCTTCTCCGCCATCCCGGGCGCGCGCCTCTACCGCACGGGCGACGTGGCGCGCTGGCGCGCGGACGGGATGCTCGACTACCTGGGCCGCGCCGACTTCCAGGTGAAGGTGCGTGGCTTCCGCATCGAGCTGGGTGAAGTCGAAGCCGCGCTCCTCAAGCATCCCCAGGTGCACGCCGCCGTGGTGCTGGCGCGCGAGGACATCCCCGGCGACAAGCGGCTCGTCGCCTACGTGGTGCCCACGGAAGGCACGAACTCCGCGCCGACGACGGACGTCCTCAAGGACTGGCTCAAGCAGCTCCTGCCGGAGCACATGCGGCCCTCCACCTTCCTGGTGCTGGAGGCCCTGCCGCTCAACGCCAACGGCAAGGTGGACCGCAAGGCCCTGCCCGCGCCCCAGGGCACCGCGCAGGCTTCCACCTATGTCGCGCCGCGCACTCCCACGGAAGAGCAGCTCGCGGCCCTCTTCGCGCAGGTGCTGCGCGTGGAGCGCGTGGGCATCCACGACGACTTCTTCGCCCTGGGCGGACACTCGCTGCTGGCCACCCAGTTCGTCTCCCGCGTGCGCGCCACCTTCCGCGTGGAGTTACCGCTCCGGGCCCTCTTCGAGGCGCCCACGGTGGCCGCGCTCGCCGAAGGCCTCCGGACACGGACACCCGGCCACCACCTGCCTCCACTCATCCGGGCTTCGGCGGACAGCCCGCGACCGCTGTCCTTTGCCCAGCAGCGCCTCTGGTTCCTGGATCAGCTCACGCCGGGAGACGCGTCGTACAACCTCCCCACTGCGCTGCGGCTGACGGGCCCGGTGGACGTGGAGTCATTGCGCCGCGCCTTCGAAGCGCTCGTCACCCGTCACGACTCCCTGCGCACCACCGTGCACGAAGTCCAGGGACAGGCCACCCAGCACGTCCACGCTCCGGCCACCTGGACCTTGCCGCTCATGGACCTGTCCGCGCTGCCCGACGCGCAGCGTGAAGCCGAAGCCTGGCGCAAGCTCGAGGAGGAGGCGCACCAGCCGTTCCATCTGGAAACGGGCCCGCTGCTGCGCACCGCGCTCGTGCGGCTGGCGGCCGAAGAGCACCTGTTGCTCGTGACGATGCACCACATCATCTCCGACGGCTGGTCCATGGGCGTGCTCGTGCGCGACCTGGTCGCCTTCTATGAAGCGTTCAGCGCCGGCCAGACGCCCGCGCTCGCCCCGCTGCCCGTGCAGTACGCGGACTTCGCGGAGCGGCAGCGCCAGTGGCTCCAGGGCGAAACGCTGGAGACCCAGCTCGCCTACTGGAAGCAGCAGCTCGCGGGGGCGCCCGCCACCCTGGCGCTGCCCACGGACCATCCGCGCCCGTCCATCCAGTCACACGCGGGCACGTCCCTCGCAGTCCGCATTCCACGGGAGACGTCCGAAGCCCTCAAGGCGCTGGCCGGGCGAGAGGGGGCCACCCCCTTCATGGTGCTGCTCGCGGCCTGGCAGCTGTTCCTGGCGCGCTACTCCGGCCAGGACGACGTCAGCGTGGGCACGCCCATCGCCGGCCGGACCCAGGCGGAGACCGAGGGCCTCATCGGCTTCTTCGTCAACACGCTCGTCCTGCGCGCCCAGGTGAATCCACGCGCGACCTTCCGCGAGTTGCTCGCGCAGGTGCGCGGAACCACGCTCGCGGCGTTCGAGCATCAGCACCTGCCCTTCGAGAAGCTCGTCGAAGCCGTGCAGCCCGTGCGGGACGCGAGCCGCAGCCCGCTGTTCCAGGTGATGTTCGCGCTGCAGAACGCGCCCCTGGAAGACCTGCGCATCCCGGGCCTCACCTTCCAGCAGGTGGCCGCGGAATCGCGCTCCGCCAAGTTCGACCTCACCCTGACGTTGCAGGACTCGGCGCAGGGCTTCGTGGGCTGGTTGGAGTACAGCACCGCGTTGTTCAAGCAGGGCACGGTGGAGCGGATGGCCAGCCACCTGCGCATCCTGCTGGAGGCCGTGGCCTCAAGGCCCGAGCAGTCCGTGGCCGGGCTGTCGCTGCTCTCCCGCGAGGAGCGACAGCGCATCCTCGTGGACTGGAACGACACCACCGTCGCCAGCCCCCTGGACGTCCCGGTCCACGTCCACTTCGCGCGGCAGGCCCTCAGCACGCCCGACGCGGTGGCCCTGGTGCTGGGGGAGGCGTCGCTGACGTACGCCCAGCTCGAAGCCCGCGCCAACCAACTCGCACATCACCTGCGCGGCCTCGGCATCATGCCCGGCGCGCGCGTGGGCCTCGCCATCGAGCGCTCGTTCGAGCTGGTGACGGCGCTCCTCGCCATCCTCAAGGCTGGCGCTGCCTTCGTGCCCGTGGATCGCAATGCGCCCGTGGAGCGCATCGCCACCTTGCTGGAGGACGCGGACGTCGGCGTCGTCCTCACCCACCAGCCCTTCGCCTCCAAGCTGCCCGCTTCCGGCACTCGCGTCTGGCTGGACGCGCAGCAGGACGTCATCGCCGCACGGCCCACGCATGCGCTCGACGTCTCCGTGGAGGGAGAGTCTCTCGCCTACGTCATGTTCACCTCGGGCTCCACGGGGCGTCCCAAGGGCGTCTGCGTGCCGCACCGGGGTATCACCCGCCTGGTGCTCGGCAGCACCTTCATGCGCTTCGGGCCGGATGAAGTCTGGCTCCAGGCTGCCCCGGTTGCCTTCGACGCCTCAACGCTCGAAATCTGGGGCGCGCTGCTGCACGGTGCGAAGCTCGTCCTCGCTCCGCCCCATGCGCTCTCCCTGGAGGAACTGGCCACGCAGCTTCGCCGCCACCGGGTGTCGGTGCTGTGGCTCACCACCGCCCTCTTCGAGCAGATGGCCCTGCACCAGGGCGAAGCCTTGGCGGAGGTGCGCCAGGTCCTCACGGGCGGTGAGCTGATGCCCTGGGCGCGTCTGCGCGACCACCTGGCGCGGCTCCCCGAAGGGGCGACGCTGGTGCACGCCTACGGCCCGACGGAGAACACGACCTTCTCCACCACGCTGCCGTTGCATCGGGGGGCAGTGGTGGAAGGTCCGGTGTCCATCGGCCGGCCCATCCCCAACTCCACCGCCTACGTCCTGGATGCCCACCTGCACCCGGTGCCCGTGGGCGTCGCGGGCGAGGTGTACGTCGGTGGCCCGGGCCTCGCCTGGGGCTACCTGCACCGCCCCGACCTGACCGCGGAGCGTTTCGTCCCCCACCCCTTCTCCTCCATTCCGGGCGAGCGGCTCTACCGCACGGGCGACAAGGCCCGCTGGAGGGAGGACGGCACGCTCGACTTCCTGGGCCGCGTCGACTTCCAGGTGAAGGTGCGCGGCTTCCGCATCGAGCTGGGTGAAATCGAAGCCGCCCTGCGCGCCTTCCCGGGCGTCAACGAGGCCGTCGTCATGGCCCGGGGCTCGGACGCGGACAAGCGCCTCATCGGCTATCTCACCGCGCACGAAGGCCACACCTTGGACGTGGAGGCGCTGCGGGCCCACCTGCGGCAGCGGCTGCCGGAGTACATGGTGCCTGCCTCGCTCCTGGTCCTGGAGGACCTGCCCCTCAACGCCAACGGCAAGGTGGACCGCAAGGCCCTGCCCGAACCGGGGGACGCACCGCGCGCGGCCTCCTTCGTCGCGCCGCGCACCGCCACCGAAGAGCAGCTCGCGGCCCTCTTCGCGGAGGTGCTGCGCGTGGAGCGCGTGGGCCTCCACGACGACTTCTTCGCCCTCGGTGGCCACTCGCTGCTGGCCACCCAGCTCGTCTCGCGCGTGCGCGCCGCGTTCGGCGTGGAGCTGCCGCTGCGAGCCCTGTTCGGAGCGCCCACCGTCGAAGCCCTCGCGCCGAAGCTCGACGAGGCCCCGTCCTCCGCGCTTCGTGCTCCGCCGCTGAGGCCCGTGTCCCGCGAGGGGGCCCTGCCGCTCTCCTTCGCCCAGCAGCGCCTGTGGCTGTTGGATCAGCTCCAGCCGGGTGATTCGTCATACAACGTCCCCACCGCGCTGCGGCTGTCGGGCCGGGTGGACGTGGCGGCACTGCGAGGCGCCTTCGAGGCGCTCATCGCCCGCCACGAGTCCCTGCGCACCACGCTCGCCGCGTCCCACGAGGCGCCGTCGCAGCGAGTCCACACCTCCGTGGCGTGGGAGCTGCCCGTCGTCGACCTGAGCGCGCTGCCCCAGGAGCAGCGCGAGGAAGAAGCCTGGCGCATCGTGGCCGAGGAGGCCCGCCGTCCGTTCCAGCTCGCCACGGGACCGCTGCTGCGCGGGCTGCTGGTGCGCCTGGGAGCGGAGGAGCACGTGCTGCTGGTGACCATGCACCACGTCATCTCCGACGGCTGGTCCATGGGCGTCCTCGTGCGCGAGATGGCCGCCTTCTACGAGGCCTTCAGCACGGGCAGCACGCCGGCCCTCCCGCCGCTGCCGGTGCAGTACGCGGACTTCGCGACGTGGCAGCGCGACTGGCTCCAGGGAGAGGTCCTGGACGCGCAGCTGGCTCACTGGAAGCGGCGGTTGGCGGGTGTGCCGGCGGCGCTGGAGCTGCCCACGGACCGTCCCCGTCCGCCCGTGCAGACGCACCGGGGTGCCACGGTGGAGGTGCGGATTCCCGCCCCCCTCGTGGAGGCCCTCAAGGCCCTGGCCCAGCAGGAAGGCGCCACGCCCTTCATGGTGCTGCTGGCGGCCTACCAGGTGCTCCTGTCGCGCTACTCCGCGCAGGATGACATCAGCGTGGGTTCCCCCATCGCGGGCCGAACCCAGGCGGAGACCGAGGGCCTCATCGGCTTCTTCGTCAACACGCTCGTCCTGCGCGCCCACGTGGATCCGCGCAAGACGTTCCGGGCGCTGCTGGTCCAGGTGCGCGACACCACGCTCGCCGCCTTCGAGCACCAGCACCTGCCCTTCGAGAAGCTCGTGGAGGCCGTGCAGCCCACGCGCGACCTGAGCCGCAATCCGTTGTTCCAGGCCATGTTCGTCCTGCAGAACATGCCGGGCGAGGTGCTGCGCGTGCCGGGGCTGTCCATGCGGACGCTGCCGCTGGAGACCCGCTCCGCGAAGTTCGATCTCTCCCTGGGACTGAGGGAGGCCCCCACGGGCATCACGGGCACGCTGGAGTACGCGACGGACCTGTTCGACGCGGCGACCATCCAACGCATGGCCGGACACTTCGGCGTACTGCTGGAGGCCATCGCATCAGAGCCGAACACGAGGCTTGGCGACCTGCCCCTGCTCACCGACACGGAGCGCCAGCAGCTCCTCGTCGAGTGGAATCCGCCTGCCTCGCAGGCGCCGCGGGAGTCCAGCATCCCCGCGATGGTGGAGGCCCAGGTGCGCCGCACGCCGGATGCGCTGGCCGTCATCACGCCCGAGCGGCAGTTGACGTACCGGGAGCTGGACGCGAAGGCGAACCAGCTCGCGCACCGTCTGCGCGGACTTGGCGTCGGGCCCGAAGTCCGCGTCGGCCTGTGCGTCGAGCGCACCGAGGACCTCGTCATCGGCGCTCTCGGCATCCTCAAGGCTGGCGGCGCCTACGTGCCGCTGGACCCCAGCTACCCGCGTGAGCGCTTGGGCTGGCTGCTCGAGGACGCCCAGGGCCCTGCACTCGTCGCGCACTCCCATCTGCTCTCAGCGCTTCCGGAGACATCCGCCACGCCGGTGTGCCTCGACTCGGACGCGGAGCTGGCGAAACAGCCGACGACGGCTCCGGTGGTGTACATCCACCCCGGACACCTCGCCTACCTCATCTACACCTCCGGCAGCACAGGCCGTCCCAAGGGCGTCGCCATCTCCCATGGCAACGCCGTCTCCTTCCTCCACTGGGCCCTGACTACATTCTCGCCGGAGGAGTTGAAGGGCACCCTCGCCGCGACGAGCCTCAACTTCGACCTCTCCGTCTTCGAGCTCTTCGCGCCGCTCTCCAGTGGTGGTGCGGTGGTCGTGGCACGCAACGCCTTGCATCTGGCGGAGCTGCCCACCGCGTCCCACGTCACCCTCGTCAACACCGTGCCCTCCGCCATGGCGCAGCTGCTGCGCCTGGGCGCGGTGCCGCCTTCAGTACGTGTCATCAACCTCGCCGGTGAAGCCCTCCCGGAGACGCTGGCGAAGCAGGTCTACGCCGTCCCCACGGTGCAGAAGCTCTTCAACCTCTACGGCCCGTCCGAGGACACCACCTACTCCACCGCCTCTCTCGTCGGCCGTGACGAAGTGCCCCTCATCGGCCGCCCGCTACCCGCGACGCGCGCCTATGTGCTGGACGCCTCATTGCAGCCGGTGCCCGTGGGTGTCGCAGGTGAGCTGTACCTCGCGGGCGAGGGCCAGGCGCGCGGCTACCTGCTGCGTCCGGAACTCACTGCGGAGCGCTTCGCCCCCGAGCCCTTCGGTCCTCCGGGCGGCCGCATGTACCGCACGGGTGACCGTGTCCGTTATCGCCTCGACGGGCGCCTGGAGTACCTCGGCCGCATCGACTTCCAGGTGAAGGTGCGTGGCTTCCGCATCGAGTTGGGCGAAATCGAAGCCGCTCTCCGTCGCACTCCAGGACTCAAGGACGCCGTCGTCGTCGCGAAGGGTGAGGCCGCCGACAAGCGGCTGGTCGCCTACGTCACGCCCAAGGTGAATGCGTCGCTGGAGGTGGAAGCCCTCAAGGCCCACCTGCGGCAGGGCCTCCCTGAGTACATGGTGCCCTCCACCTTCGTGGTGATGGACGCCCTGCCCCTCAACTCCAACGGCAAGGTGGACCGCAAGGCACTGCCGGAGCCGGAGGCACCTCAGTCCGGCAACACCTACGAAGCGCCTCGCACCGAAGTCGAAGCGAAGCTGGCCTCCATCTGGGCGGAAGTCCTTCGCCTGCCCCAG
Source organism: Corallococcus sp. AB018 (assembly GCF_003986945.1). NCBI lineage: Bacteria > Pseudomonadati > Myxococcota > Myxococcia > Myxococcales > Myxococcaceae > Corallococcus > Corallococcus sp. AB018. The sequence continues at coordinate 42,158 of NZ_RAWR01000069.1, forward strand.
GTGGGCGTGAAGGACTCCTTCTTCGAACTGGGCGGGCACTCGCTGCTGGCCACGCAAGTGGTCTCTCGCGTGCGCGCGGAGTTCAGCGTGGAGTTGCCCCTGCGCGCGCTCTTCGAGTCCCCCACCGTGGAGGCGCTCGCCGGGCGGCTGCACGGGAGCGCCACCTCCCAGGCTCCGAAGCTCACCCGCGTCTCGCATGACGGTCCGCTGCCGCTGTCCTTCGCGCAGCAGCGACTGTGGCTGTTGGATCAGCTCCAGCCCGGGGACGCGTCGTACAACATCCCCACGGCGCTCCAGCTCTCGGGACACCTGGACATCGAGGCCCTGCGCCGTGCCTTCGAGGCGCTCGTCGCCCGTCACGACGCACTGCGCACCACCTTCCACGAGCATCAGGACCAGCCCATCCAGGCGGTCCACGCGCCCAGTGGTTGGACGCTGCCGCTCGTGGACCTCTCAACCCGGCCTGAGACGCTGCGGGAAGACGAGGCGCGCAGGCTGGCCAACGAGGAAGCACGGAAGCCGTTCGACCTCGCCAGGGGACCGCTGCTGCGCACCACGTTGGTGCGGCTGACCGAGGACTCACATCTGTTGCTCGTGACGATGCATCACATCGTCTCCGACGGCTGGTCCATGGGTGTGCTCGTCCGCGAGCTCATCTCGCTGTACTCCGCGTTCCATGACGGCAAGGACCCCGGCCCCACGCCGCTGCCCGTGCAGTACGCGGACTTCGCGGCCTGGCAGCGGAACTGGCTCCAGGGCGAGGCACTGGACGCGCAGATCCACTACTGGAAGCAGCAGCTCTCCGGAGCTCCCGCCGCGCTGGAGCTGCCCACGGACCGCCCGCGACCGCCCGTGCAGTCCCACCGGGGCGCAACGGTGGACGTGCGCATCCCCTCAGAGGTCTCTCACGCGCTCAAGGCCCTGGCACAGCGGGAAGGTGCCACGCCGTTCATGACGTTGCTCGCGGCGTTCCAGGTGCTCCTGTCGCGCTACTCCGCGCAGGATGACATCAGCGTGGGTTCCCCCATCGCGGGCCGCACCCAGGCGGAGACCGAAGGCCTCATCGGCTTCTTCGTCAACACGCTCGTCTTGCGCGCCCACTTGAGCCCGCGCGCGACGTTCCGCGAGCTGTTGGCCCAGGTGCGAGGCACGACCTTCG